>CAIZCB010000229.1 GCA_903931355.1 uncultured Pseudomonadota bacterium | reverse complement strand
GTCTGGTAGTGATTTTAGCGGGTGAGGCTTGGCTTTGTGTAAACGCCAGTCGAATGATTTTGGTTGGTGGCACAGCACATAGCTAGTTAGCTCTGCTTTACGACCGCTGGCTTTACCGACGGCAACAGCAAAAGGATTGTCGGCATTGTAGATAGCGGTTGTCATTGGTAAACCGATGACTAGAGAGGTTTTCTCGTTAAAAATACGAGGCGATAAGACAAGAAATGGATGGATGTCGCGCATTGCCTGACCAACTTGTGGATTACAATCAATCCAGATAATCTCTTGCCGATTAGACACCCAAGCCGATTGTTGTTTAATCGCTACCAACGTTCAGCGCCAAGGATTTGCTCGCTATTCATCACTTCGCCACCATGTCTGTCGGGATCGAATTGAGCTAGGCGTTGCTCTAATGTTAGAGCTTGGTCTTTCAGTGGCGTGATGATCACCTTGCCATCCTCGACAGCAATACGCACTCTTTGATGATTATGCAAATGGGCTTTTTTGACGACAACGGATGGTAGATAAATCCATAAATTGTCGCCCCATTGTTTGATGTCGCTTATAGCTTCGGTCATTGGGTACTCTCTGATTTTTAAGCAATAAAATTCAACGCTAACCCAATCACTCCACAAACCAAAATCACGCTAATTACGCCAATTTTGAATCGCAGCAAGGCAATTAAAGCGGCCAAACTAATCACAACCGCCACCGCATCAATCTGTTCGCCATAGCCATGTGGATAGAAAACATGTAGCGCAAAAAACCACGCTAAATTGAGAATCACGCCGACGACTGCCGCGGTAATAGCGGTTAATGGTGCGGTGAATTTCAAGTTACCGTGGGTCGATTCGACCAATGGCCCACCAGCGAGAATAAACACAAAGCTCGGTAAGAAAGTAAAGTAAGTCACCACGCAGGCGGCAACCGCACCGGCTAAAAACAGTTGATCACCGCCAAACAGTTCTTTGCTCCAGCCAGCGACAAAACCAACAAAGGTCACCACCATAATCAGCGGCCCAGGTGTGGTTTCTCCGAGCGCTAAACCGTCCATCATTTGTTGCGGGCTTAACCAATTAAATGTCTCAACTGCCCCCTGATAAACATAAGGCAAAACCGCATAGGCACCACCAAAGGTTAGCAAGGCTGCTTTGGTAAAAAACCAAGCCATTTGGGTCAACGCGCCATTCCAACCATATTGGCTATACAGAAAGCCGATTGCGCCGCCCCATAACAACAAACCGAATAACAGGACTTTTGCCAGTCGTAACCAACTGAATAAAGCATGATCTGGAGTAGGCGTTTGGTCATCAATCAAAGCGGGGCCATAGCTTTTTTGGGATGCGCGATGGCCACCGCCCATTTTGAATTTAGTTGGGGCAAGCTTACCGCCCAGCGCGCCAAAAATCGCCGCGCTCAATACGATCAACGGAAAAGGCATATCGAATATAAAAATCGCCAGAAACGCTAACCCCGCCAAACTCCATAACAGCCAGTTTTGCAAAGCTCTTGAGCCGATACGATAGGCGGCAAACAGCACTATCGCTGTCACAGCGGGTTTGATGCCATAAAGCACACCGCTAATGGCTGGTAGATGACCATAAGCCAGATAAATCCAACCCAAGCCAATTAGAATCAACAACGACGGCAATACGAATAACACCCCAGCTACCACACCACCAAGACTACGATGCATTAACCAACCAATATAAGTGGCTAATTGCTGTGCTTCGGGGCCAGGTAGCAACATGCAGTAGTTCAAGGCATGTAAGAAACGCTGTTCTGATAACCAGCGGCGTTTTTCGACTAACTCTTGATGCATCATGGCAATTTGCCCTGCGGGGCCGCCGAAACTGATAAAGCCTAGTTTTAACCAGAATAAAAAGGCTTGCCAAAAGCTGATGGGATTGGGGGGCTGTTGGTTGCTTAAATTGTCCGCTACCAAAGCGGGTTTGTGCTGGTTGGTCATAACGCCTACATAATCCCAAAAATACAAAGTTTGGGATTTTAGCAATAAAAAACGATAGACCCAGTTGATTTAAGCGGCTTGTTGATATTTTTGGGTCATAACAAATTGATATAAAGTCTTGGGATCGATATCGACTTGACCATGATTGAATTCCAAACAGCCCCAATCTGAATCGACACGAGCTGAGGCTAATTGACTTTGATCGACATAATCGCCAATTAACATTTTTAAATTTGCTCTGACTACTTCACCTGTTTCAAAAGTTAGCAAAAACAAGTAATCATCAAGATGTTGAATTTTTTCTAGTTTCATTTCATTACTCCAAAGGCGCAATCGTCTGAAAATCATAGTCTACACCGCACATCAAAAATCAACAGCACCAAGCAAACCCACCTTTTATGCGATAATCCCCGCCCTTGTTTTATTGCAGATACCGGAGATTTTGCATGACCGCATTAATTGGCATCATCATGGGTTCCACGTCAGACTGGGAAACCATGCAACATGCTGCACAAACACTTGAGCATCTTAATATTCCTCACGAAGTCGAGGTTGTTTCGGCGCATCGCACGCCCGATAAGCTGTTTCAATATGCGGAAAGCGCAGAAAGCAAAGGTTTGGAAGTGATTATCGCTGGAGCCGGTGGCGCAGCGCACTTACCTGGCATGACTGCTGCTAAAACCGCAGTGCCTGTGCTTGGCGTTCCCGTGCAATCGAAAGCCTTAAATGGCATGGACTCTTTATTATCTATCGTGCAAATGCCAGCCGGGATTCCAGTCGGCACTTTGGCAATTGGCAAAGCCGGTGCGATTAACGCCGCTTTACTGGCCGCAGCGATTATCAGCAATAAACACCCACAATACCGCCCTGCTCTTGAAGCTTATCGCCAGCAACAAACCGATAACGTCAACGCTAATCCAGATCCAAGACAGGTGCAGGCATGAAAATCGGCATTTTAGGTGGTGGACAATTAGCGCGGATGATCGCTTTAGCAGGTTATCCGCTGGGTTTGAAGTTTATCGTTTTAGACCCTGATGCCAATGCTGGCGCGGCGGGTTTAAGTGAACATTTACACGGCGCTTATGATGATCCGGCTTTATTGGCTGAATTAGCGGAAAAAGCCGATGTGGTCACCTATGAATTTGAAAACGTCCCCGCCCATGTTGCTGAATTTTTAACCAGCCACACCACAGTTTACCCACCCGCCAATGCCTTAGCAGTTGCTCAAGACCGTTTGCAGGAAAAAAACTTCTTCAAACAATTGAATATCGGCACCGCGCCATTTGCGGCGATTGATAGCTTGGCAGATTTGCACCAAGCAATGCCTAGCATCGGTTATCCAGCGATTTTGAAAAGCCGCCGCATGGGTTACGACGGCAAAGGCCAAGTGGTGATTAAAGCCGAAAGCGAATTAGCCGCTGCTTGGCAAGCGATGAATGGCGCGGCTTCGATTATTGAAGGCTTTGTGCCTTTTCAGCGTGAAGTGTCGATCATTGCCGCACGTCGCCCATCTGGCGACATCGTGTTTTATCCGCTCTCAGAAAACAGTCATAAAGGCGGCATCTTGCGAGTTGCTGAATGCAAAACTAACGATCCGCTACAAAGCAAAGCCGAAACCTATGTTCGCAGTTTGTTAGAAGCATTGAATTACGTGGGCGTGATTGCTTTGGAATTGTTTGATGTTAAGGGTGAATTGTTAGCTAATGAATTTGCGCCTCGCGTCCACAATTCCGGTCACTGGACGATTGAAGGCAGCGAAACCAGTCAATTTGAAAATCACTTACGCGCCATTTTGGATTTGCCATTGGGTTCAACCCAAGCTCGTGGTTATGCAGCGATGGTCAATTTCATCGGTGGTTTAGCCGATGATCAACAAATCTTGGCATTAGATAACGCCCATTTGCATTTGTACGACAAATCTCCTCGCAAAGGACGTAAAGTGGCGCATGCGACGGTTAGAGCCGATGACGCCAATTTATTCAAACAATCACTCACCACCTTAGCCGCTTTAGCCGACCAAGTTGACGACTCCTAAATGACTGAGCATCTGCATCACGACCACAGCCAATGCATCCACAGCGCCTTGGCTGCTGCCGAACAACTCTGTAAAGAACGCGGCGCATTGCTAACCCCAATTCGCCGCAAGACTTTGGAATTGATTTGGAATAGTCACAAAGCGATTAAAGCCTACGATTTGTTAGACCAACTGCGACCAATTAACGATGCCGCCAAGCCGTCAACGGTTTATCGTGCTTTGGATTTTCTGTTGGAACAAGGGCTGATTCATCGGGTTGAAAGTTTAAATGCTTTTGTGGGCTGTCATTGTTCAGGGATTCAACACGATCAATTGCTGTTGATTTGCACTGTTTGTCACAACATCGAAGAACGCGAGGCCAGTCCAGTTTTAGCCGCGTTGGCAACTGAATTACAGCAAGCGGGCTTTATTGCCCAACGCAAAACCCTCGAAATTCACGGTTTATGCCAAAGTTGTAGTGATAAAAACACATAAACTGACTATTTGTTGATCCATATCAAGATCGATTGGGCGCTTATCACTAGAATAAACCCATGTCAGACGCTTTCCACCTCCTGTCTTTGGCATAAATCCTCTTGAAAGATAGATAGACTCTCTAAGGCGACCTGCTGTTCTTGGTCGCCTTTTTTTGTTTGCTGATAACTGACCCAAGAATTTCAGCCATTCCCGCGAAAACGGGAATCCAGACCTCGAAGCCAATAACCTAGATTCCCGCCTTCCCGAGAATGAAGAAGCCAATAGCAATCGCCAAGTCAATAATGTTGAAGGTAAGCCTGTGGCTTTATAGATAACTATTTTGGTTTAAAGACCATAGGGCTTTAAACAATCAGTCCTTTATTTAATTGCCTTAACATTTCGTTTTGTCATTCCGTTAGGAATCCCTTGAACTCTAAGTGATTCAATATCTTTAAAATCAAGCGATCCCTAACGGGATGACAAAGAAAAGTGTTTCAGAAATTCTAAGGATGCATTGCCAGAGCTGATCACATCAAAATCATAAATACTGCGTAAAGTCGAGCTGTAATCGAATGACGGTTATAATCTCGACCTAAAGCAACAAACCTCCCCTGTTATGCTCACCGACAATCAACTTTTACTAATCCAGCAAGCTGGGTTGGATTTTAATCCGCTGGATCAAGCCAGCTTTTTGGTATTAAGCCAAAATCCCCAAGATTTAACCGCCTGTTCAGATCAAGCATTAATCGCCTTTTTACAACTGGTTAATGCTTTATATCGTGGCGGCGAGCCAATAATTAGCGATGCTGATTACGATCATGTTTTTTTAGCCGAATTAAAACGCCGCATCCCCGATCATCCCTTACTTGACAGCGTCGAACCCGAACCGCAATTCGCTGGCAAAACCGTCGATTTACCGGTCATCATGCTGTCTACCGAAAAAGCTTACGGTCGGGATGATGTCGAACGCTGGGCAGCGCGAATTGAAAAAGCAGCGGCTGAATTAGACATCAATTTTGCCGAGTTGCAATTCAAAGTCAGTCCCAAATTAGACGGCTATGCCGCTTATGACGATGGCCAAACACTTTATACCCGTGGCGATGGTCGTAAAGGTCAGGACATTAGCCGCGTCTTCGAGCGCGGTTTACAAGTGGCTAATCAAGGCGCTCGTGGCTTAGGTGCTGGGGAAATTGTGGTGATCCGCAGTTATTTTGCCGAACATTTAGCCGACTTTTTTGACAACTCACGCAACTTTCAAGCCAGTGTCATCAAAGAAAAACAATTAGATCAACACGCTGAACAAGCAATTGCCGATGGCGCTGCGGTGTTTTATCCGTTTGCTTTATTACCGGCTTGGTGCGGGGTTTGGGCGGAGTTGATTGCTGATTTCGACAGCATTATCAAAGATATCTGGCATAAGCTGGATGTTGATGTTGACGGGGTGATTTTAGAAATTACCAACGACACCTTGAAGCAAGCGATGGGCGCAACTCGTCATCATCACCGCTGGCAATTGGCTTATAAAGAAAACTTACAGACTGCTGAAGTCAAAATCATCAGCATCACCCCACAAACGTCACGTTCTGGACGAATTACCCCAGTTGCCGAATTAGAGCCAGTGCGTTTAAGCGGGGCTTTATTATCAAGAGCCACCGCTCATCATTACAAAATGGTGTTGGAGAAAGGCATCGGCCCCGGCGCAGTGATTCAATTGGCGCGTTCTGGCGAGGTGATTCCGAAAATTGAACAAGTGCTTAAAGCAGTTGAGCCGCAAATTCCTGAGCATTGCCCAAGCTGCGGCCATGATTTGATTTGGGATAATGATTATCTGATTTGCCCGAATAATCTGGCCTGCCCTGCACAAATCAGCAACAGCATGGAGCATTTCTTTCGGGTGTTAAAAAACAATGACGGCTTTGGCGCGGCAACCATTAAGAAACTGTATGAGTTTGGTATTCGTCGGGTTGATGAAATTTATCAGCTGAATTTAGAACAATTTGAAAGCATGGGCTTTGGCCCTAAACAATCGAAAAACCTGCTTGATCAATTGCAACGTAGTCGCGGTGAAGCGATTGAAGATTGGCGGTTTTTGGCGGCGTTTGGGGTATTTAGAATGGGGCTGGGTAACTGCGAGCGCCTGTTAAGTCATTACCGATTGGACGAAATTTTTAATCTGACAGAAGCTGAAATTGTCGCGATTGAAGGCTTTGCCGAGAAAACCGCCTCGGTGATTACTGAAGGTTTTGCCAACATCAAACCACTTTATGATCAATTAATTGCGCTGGGTTTTAATCTACAAAACAGCCAACAGCAAGCCAGTGCAACCGATCATCCTCTAGCGGGAAAAACCTTGGTGTTTACTGGCACTTTGCACAGCGGTTCACGCGATGAACTCAGCAAACAAGCCAAAGCTAAAGGCGCTAAAGTCGGCAGCTCGGTTTCAGCTAAAACCAATTATCTGGTGGCTGGTGATAATGTTGGCGCGAACAAAATCAATGCGGCTCAAGACAAAGGTGTGACGGTGATTAGCGAAGCTGAATTCTTACAGTTACTGAATGGAGCGGTGGCATGAGTCAAAAACCAGTAGTGCTATGTTTTTCGGGACACGATCCCAGTGGCGGCGCGGGGATCCAAGCCGACATTGAAACCATTATCAGCCACCAATGCCATTGCGCCAGTGTGATTACCGCCTTAACTGAGCAAGACAGCCGTAATGTTAAAAAGCTGATTCCGCAACAGCCTGAGGACATTATTCAACAAGCGGAAACCGTGTTAGCCGATTTTTCAGTGTCAGCCTTCAAAATTGGTTTGATTGGTCATCACCAAACCGCTAAAGCGATTCAACAAATCTTGCTGCAATATCCACGAATTCCCGTGGTGCTTGATCCGGTTTTAGCTGCTGGCGGTGGCACAGCGCTAGGCAATCAACAACTATTGGACGCCATCAATCAATTATTGCTGCCATTAACCACAATCTTGACGCCGAATAGTGAAGAAGCGCGGCGTTTAGCGCAGTGTAAAGATTTAGTCGAAGCGGGTTGGGCTTTACAGGCCAAAGGTGCGGATTATGTGTTGATTACCGGTACTCATGAAGCATCAGATTTGGTCAATAATCAATTATTCATGCCCGAACAAAAAACTGAAACCTTTCATTGGCAACGCTTACCGGATAGTTATCATGGCTCTGGCTGTACTTTAGCCAGCGCGATTGCCGCCCTACTCGCGCAAGGTTTAGACCCGTTTACCGCAGTCGCCGAAGCCCAAGAATTTACTTGGCAATCGCTATCTGAAGCCTATCAACCCGGCCAAGGCCAACACAATCCGAATCGTTTATTTTGGGTGGAATCATGAACCTGCCGCAACGTGGCTTATATGCCATCACTCAACCCGAAGGTAAAACCATTGTGCAAGTGGTCGCCGAAGTCGAAGCGGCTTTGAAAGGTGGCGCGGTGTTGGTGCAATATCGAGATAAAGCGCCGTTAGATGCGCTGGCTTTGGCGTCACAGTTATTACAAATTTGTCATCAATATCAAGCGCCTTTTTTGATTAATGATGATGTCGAATTAGCTTTAGCAGTGGGCGCTGATGGTGTGCATTTAGGCCGTGACGATGGTGAAATTGCTTATGCGAGACAACGCTTAGGCGCTCAGGCAATTATCGGTACCTCTTGCTATAACGATGTCGAAAAAGCCCAAGCAATGGCGGAGCAAGGTGCGGATTATGTGGCGTTTGGCCGCTTTTTCACTTCTGGCTCGAAGCCTTTAGCGGCACCAGCGGAAATTGAAACCTTGCGAATCGCTAAACAGCGCTTAAATCTGCCGATAGTCGCCATTGGCGGCATCTTGCC
>CAIZCB010000228.1 GCA_903931355.1 uncultured Pseudomonadota bacterium | reverse complement strand
TGCCGGAAAACGGCGGACAATTAGTCAATGCAGGTGCCGATTTATTAGCGGTCATTGGCGGGATTTTTGATTATGAAGCAGAAGCAGCCGCGCGAGCTTATCAAACCCTATTCTAGCCAGCGTTCGCCCTAGCTTAGTCTGAAATTGTTACAATGCACCACTTTAGTTCAACCGCCCACTGACAAAACCCAGCATGAATACAGACCAACAAGTCACTCTCACCCAATTTATTATCGAGCAACAACGCCGTTTGCCGGATGCTTCCGGTGCTTTTACCTTATTGCTGAATAATATAGCCACAGCTTGTAAACAGATTTCTCATCGGGTTAATCGCGGCGCTTTGATTGGCGTGTTAGGCAGTGCTGATTCAGAAAACGTCCAAGGCGAAGTGCAAAAAAAATTAGACATCATCACCCATGACATTATGGTCAACGCTTTAAATTGGGGTGGGCAACTAGCGGGCATGGCATCTGAGGAAGTCGATGAACCTATTAATATTCCTAATCAATATGCTTTAGGCAATTATTTGGTGTTATTTGATCCTTTAGATGGTTCATCAAATATCGATATTAATCTGACCGTGGGTAGTATTTTTTCTATCCTACGCTATCCAAAAACCGTAGCACCAGAAACTCAAGATTACTTACGCCCAGGCCACGAACAGGTTTGCGCAGGTTTTGTTTTATACGGCCCGTCCACTTTATTGATTTTAACCACCGGTGATGGCGTTAATGGTTTTACACTAGACCCCGATATTGGCGAATTTATTCTCACTCATCGTAATATTCGCATCCCAGAAAAATATAATGAATTTGCGATTAATATGTCTAACCAACGCTTTTGGGAGCCACCGGTTAAACGCTATGTTGATGAATGTGTGCAAGGCAGTGAAGGCCCGCGCGGAGAATATTTTAATATGCGCTGGATTGCCTCTTTGGTAGCTGAGGTCTATCGAATTTTGACCCGTGGCGGTGTATTTTTATATCCTTACGATTATAAAGATGCCTCAAAACCTGGCAGATTACGTTTAATGTATGAAGCCAATCCAATGGCATTTATTGTTGAACAAGCCGGTGGCGCTTGTTCAACTGGACGTGAACGGATTTTAGATATAAAACCCAGCAGCATTCACCAACGCGTACCTTTAGTCTTAGGCGATAAAAACGAAGTTGAGCGAATTGTCGGCTACCATCACCAATATGATCAAACTCAAGTTTAAATCTTTTTAAATCGAAGGAATCCGTGTCGAAATTAAATCAAGTTAGTTGCAACAACTGCGGTTTAGACAATATCTGCTTACCTCGCGGTTTATCACACGAAGAAGTTGAAAGTATTAGTCAAATTGTTAAAGCCAAGAAAACTTTGCAGCGTGGTGAATTTATTTACCATGAAGGCGATAATTTTCGTGGGATTCTGGCAATCAAATCCGGTAGTGCCAAATTAGTCGGTGCCGACCAGCATGGTAATGAACATATTTTAAATATTTTATTACCTGGGGAATTATTAGGTTTTGATGGTTTATCTACCGATAAACACAGTTGCGCGGCGATTGCTTTGGAAACCACCAGCTTTTGTTTACTACCTGCTGACAGTATGGATGATTTATTTCACAACATTCCTAGCTTAACTCGGGAATTATTTCGTCATTCAGGCGAAAAAATGTTGGAAGATAAAAATCAATTGATACTCAGTAAACGCCCAGCTGAAGAACGCTTAGCTTATTTCCTGCTTAGTTTGTCTGAACGCTTAAAACGCCGCGGATTCTCAGCATCAGAATTTAAATTATCATTAAGTCGTCAGGAAATTGGTAATCATCTTGGTCTAGCACTGGAAACTGTCAGTCGATTATTAAAGAAATTCCAAGAAGATGAGATGATTATAGTTCAAAATCGTTTTATATCGATTACTGATATATCAGCTTTAAAAAAACTACTACAAGTCAATGAATCAGACTTTTAGTTTTTAATCCCTGTACCTTTGTGCAGCAATAATAAAGCGATTAAAGTCAGCACAACGATAAAACTGACAATCATAATTAGAGCAATTTCAATATTAATATCGCTAACCCCAATCAAACCATAGCGGAAAGCATTAATCATATACAAAATTGGATTACCTAAAGCTATGGTTTGCCATATTTCTGGCAACATTGAGGTTGAATAAAATACACCGCCTAAATAACTCAGTGGTGTTAAAACAAAATTAGGGATGATGGAAATATCATCAAAACTATCGGCAAATACCGCATTGATAAAACCCGCTAAGGCAAACAAAGTTGCGGTTAATACAAAAACCAACAAAGCGATTTGCCAATGCAGTACCGAAATATCGGTGAAAAAGGTCGAAATCCCCGCCACCACACAACCCACCAACACACCACGGGCAATCCCACCACTAACATAACCAGCCAAAATCACCCAATTAGGCACTGGTGCAACCAATAATTCTTCAATATGGCGCTGAAATTTAGTGGAATAAAATGACGATACGACATTTGAATAAGAATGACTAATCACTGACATTAAAATAATCCCAGGAACGATATAGTCCATATAAGTTTGACCATTAACATCGCCAATTCGGTCGCCGATTAATTTACCAAAAATCAAAAAATATAAAGCGGTAGTAATCGCGGGTGGTAATAAAGTCTGCGGCCAAATTCGGGTAAAGCGGCGGATTTCTTTAAATAAAATAGTGGTAAAAGCGATGGAATAATTCATTGCACCAGATCGATAAACAGTTGTTCAAGACGGTTGGATTTATTTTTTAAACTCAAAACTTTAATTCCCTGTTC
>CAIZCB010000227.1 GCA_903931355.1 uncultured Pseudomonadota bacterium | reverse complement strand
TTGTATTTATTCAAGGCATATTCATAGGCATCTAGCACCACGTCAAAACCGACGTCACCATTGCAGTGAAAAGCCATTTGATAACCCATCGGCGCATACTTGTCTAACATTTGATCAAGTTGTAAACGCGTGTAGTTCATGCCTTTCTCGCCAAGAGGACCCAGAATAATATCGGCATCACGAGTGCGTTTGTTATCTAGATAGCCAAAGCTTTGGGCAACGCTTCCCAACCAGGGGGTGCCATCTGCCCAAAGTTTAATGCCATTTTTTTGAACCATACTTGGATCAGGCCAAGTTACTTTTTCACCTGCATCAGAATTAATAGCCATCTGATAAACACTCAAGCGCAATGGGCTGTTCGGCACAGAAGTAAGTGCAAGGTAGGCTTTGTACATACCGCTGTTATATGTGTGTTCCGAGGTTGCTGTGATGCCGTTATTAGCCATTAAGGCAAACCATTCCGCACCCGAATACAACAAATGAGGTACCGCTCTAGGAAGAATTGGGCCCGCAACCATCACTTCAGCAGCCACCTCATTTGCTACCCCATTTGAAGTACCGTCTGGATTGCGACCAAAAGTACCGCCAAGAGGATTGGGAGGCGGCTTGCCACCCTTCCAACCCAATATCTTTATAGTTGCGGAATTAAAATAGATCGCATGACCTGAATTATCAACGACGATAATTGGCCGTCCACTAGGCGTCAATTTATCAAGTACGCCTCGAGTAGGCATTGGCGCCTGTTGCAAGAGACGGTCGATACCGTTAAAAATCAATGGAACGCCGGGAGCAGCCTCATTATCAGCTTTCAGAATTTTGGCCTGTACATCTGCCCAGGTTTTATAGCCAACATATGGCGCAATCCAGTATGCGGGGGCTTGAGTCACGATTCCAGAAAGAATAGGATGATTATGTGGATCGATAAATCCCG
This sequence comes from uncultured Pseudomonadota bacterium, assembly GCA_903931355.1. Classification (GTDB taxonomy): domain Bacteria; phylum Pseudomonadota; class Gammaproteobacteria; order Methylococcales; family Methylomonadaceae; genus Methylomonas. The sequence goes on along the minus strand of CAIZCB010000227.1, from coordinate 1,185 downwards.
GCATTAAGACGGTAGCACCCAAGTCCTTGAATGTTGCATTCGGCGTTGAGTCAGTCACATCTTTGAGCGAACCAACAGCAACTATCTTTTTTGTTGCTGTATCAAATGCAATCGCTTCGGCTCGGGGATTTATGTCATCCATCGTAATAATGGTTGAGGCTTTTAAAATGATGACCTCTGCAGATGCCATTAATGACGCAGAACTGATTAATACAGCAATAATTGATCGCGAGAAAAATTGATAGTTAAGCATTTTGAATGTTGATTTCATAATATTTTTGATGGAAAAGTTCACTTTTTATCAATATGTTCAATAAGAGCATGCGCCATACCAATAGCGGCCGCCGTAGCACCAGCAAATGCAAAAAGACCCGACACGGAAATAATTGAAGGCATCAATCGCCAACCTATAGGCATAGTGACCTTAAAGTCACCCACAGAAGACGTAAAAAAACTCATTGCATAAACAAGCGCATCAAACCAGTTATCTACGAGCTCCAGAAAAATTAACGCAAGCACCCAAATTACTAGAGATATGATCATCGTCAACATCAGGCTAAGCGTATAAAGAACAAAACGCGATATCTCATATTTTGGTCCATGCAATTTAGATCGATTAAGCGTATTCCTATAGCTCAACATAATCGATAGAAAGCAATAAACATTAAAAAAAGAAACGCATCCCAAGATTGAGAGAACACATAGAGACTCAAAAATAATGGAGGTTAGATTTGGAATTTCATTAGAGGGCATGATTAGTGATCTTACAGGTCAGTTTAGATTTAAATGAAACAAAGCATATGAAACGAAAGTTAAAAATCGCCTGAAACTATCCATTTATCTTATGGAATTTAGGACAAACTTTCATTAGAAAATCTGTAAATATTGGTCTTCATCATTCTAAACGGCTGAAGAGTTAATTCAAAAAAACTCCCGCCACAGCTCACATTGGCGTGCCGCCCTGATGGAATTACTAAAACTTAAGGCTGGAGGCCAGGGGAATTTAGGAGTAAGCACTTCAGACTTGATTGGTGGATAGCAGTTAATAAAAAACCCGCCAAAGCGGGTTTTGAGGTTAGAAAGCTACCTTCAGCATCACAGAGTATTTTTGTAAATCTTGCCATCCTTCATGATGATGCGAAAGTTTTTAGCAGGATCACCCATGATGTCTAAGTTTTGGGTTGG
>CAIZCB010000226.1 GCA_903931355.1 uncultured Pseudomonadota bacterium | reverse complement strand
GGTAAGTCAGCCACAAGGATGACAGTTTTTCTTGAACGGTATTTTGTCTTAGACGAGCGCGTAGATTGTCGAAATCAACATAATCCAAGGCTTGGTCTTGGTTGTAGCAAGTGTAGGTAAAGCTGATGTCGCCACTTTCTGGATCAACGTGTTTGCATAAACATTGGGCGCAGACGCCTTTCATCATGCATTGCATTGGCGAGTTGATAGATCCAATCGCTTCATGGTCGGCTTTCAGGAAAGGTTTCAAGATGCCATGACGGGCATCTTTAACCGCAGACATCATCCGATCAGAACCAATCACCACCAAATGCTCAACGTCTTGTAAACGCAATGTAGTTTCGCCCATTTCGCCACTTGCAAATGCAACCATCGCTTGCACGATATTACCAACGAATGTCTTGTCTTGTGGACGAGTTGGGGTAATGGCTTCATTGCCAGGTTTATCATCGACCGCCCAGACGATTAAGTCAGAAGCTTCTTCGATGTCAGACACTCGGAATAAATCTTCACGGTTACGGTAACCAGCAAAGTAAATCACTTTGTTGCCCGCAGAACGTAAGGCTTTACCGATAGAGAACAATACTGCGTTGCCTAAACCACCGCCCAATAACAATACAGTTTTGTTGCTTGGAATTTCGGTTGGTGCGCCTGTAACGCCCATTAATACTAATGGATCTCCGGCTTTCCAAGTTGCGCACAAGCGGCTAGAGCTACCCATTTCCAAGGCAATTAAAGACACCAAACCTTGTTCTTTATCGACCCAAGCACCGGTCAACGCCAAACCTTCGGCGGCTAAACTAGTGCCTTCTTTGACAGGGGCCAAAGATTCAAAGTTTTGTACCCGATAGAACTGACCTGGCTCGAAGTTTTTCGCAGCGGCTGGCGCTTTGATGATGACTTCAATAATGGTCGGGGTTAAGCGATTCACTTCAACGACATGAGCTAAGAATGTCGCATCCAAACGGTCTTGCAAATCGTGTAATTGTGCATCGCGTTGTGCTTGTTGTCCGGCATCCAAGCTGGCTAATTCATTAGCAAACAATTTAACGATGTACGGATAACCGTCTTTGGCGCTGGCCATCGCTTTTACCACGTTGCCCGCGTAAACCGCATGGTTATCACCGTAGAAAGTGATGTAACGGCCATTGCTGTTGTACGAGGTAAACGGTGCAGGTTTGCCGACTTTGACTTGCGCTTCGTCTTCTGCGGCTACCAATGTCGCTTTGCCTTGCAACCATTCTGGTTCGTGACGTTTGTAGAATTTGTGATCCATGACAAACGTGCCAGGATGCTCAGATTGGTAAATGGTGTTCGGTGCTGTACCTGCGGCGACGAACAAGCCGCGCAAAGTGACATCTTTTTCACCGGTTTTACGCCATCTGCCTTCTTGTTCTTCCAATTGCTCAAAACGCACCGCATTCAAATGACCGTATTGGTCTTCCAAGGCTTCTAATGGACTCATGCCTTCTGCCAACCAAATTCCTTCAGCCAAAGCTTCGTGAATTTCTTCGTGGTTTTGGCGATAAGCGGGTGAGTCTTTAATGCCTTTGCGGTAGAACATGGTCACGCCGCCCCATTGATGCAGGAATGGCAAGAAGTTTGGCTTCTCACCAGCATCAGCAGCGCGTTGACGTTCTTGTTCAATAATCCGGCCATGGGCTAAAAATTCTTCGAGAATTTCTAACTCTTCAGTGTCATAACGGCCGCGTACTAATTCAGCGCCGTATTTAGCCACCAATTTGTCATAGCGTTTAACGATTTTGCTAACTTGAACAGGGTAGTAAGCCAATAATTCAGTCGCGGTATCAATCGCGGTCAAACCGCCGCCGATAACGCCCGCTGGTAAACGCACTTGTAAATTAGCCAACGATGAATCTTTCGCCGCACCGGTTAACTGCAAGCCCATCAAGAAATCTGAGGCTTTGCGGATACCGCGGGTTAAGTTGTTTTTTAAATCGATAACGGTTGGTTTGCCCGCGCCGCTGGCGATAGCAATGTGGTCAAAGCCCATCTCCCAAGCTTCATCAACGCTAACGCTGCCGCCGAAACGCACACCGCCGTAGCATTTGAACGCAGCTCTGCGTAACAAGTTCAGGTAAATTACTTTCAAGAAGTTTTTATCCCAACGCACGGTAATACCGTATTCCGCCACACCGCCGAAGCCTAGCATCACTCGTTTGTCGAGTTCTTCGTACAAGCTTTGGAATTCGATCACTGGCTGTGGAATGTTGTTGCGGTCGCCAGTCAGGTATAAAGGTAGTGGCTCGATTTTTAGCGCATCGATGCCGACCACGCCAAAACCTTCGTTCAACAAATAATGTGACAAGGTGTAGCCAGCAGGGCCCATACCCGCAACCAAGACGTTTTTGCCGTTGTAAGGCAAAGCAGTCGAGCGTTTGACGTTAAGCGGATTCCAGCGAGTCAATAAGCTGTAAATCTCAAAACCCCAAGGCATGAACAACACATCGGTCAAGACATTGGTTTCGATTTGTGGAATGTTGACTGACTCGGTTTTTTGGTAGATACAACCGCGCATACAGTCGTTACAAATCCGGTGGCCAGTACCTGGGCACATTGGATTGTCAATCACGATCATCGCTAAAGCGCCGATGTTATCGCCTTGGCGTTTAACAACGTGCATTTCCGAGATTTTTTCTTCCAACGGACAGCCGGTCATTACCGCGCCCAAATGGTTGTTTTTGAAAGTGCCGTCTTTTTTGTTTTTAATGCCTTTTGAGCAAGAGTCGTTGTCGCGGTCGTGGCAGTAAATGCAATGATCTACTTCATACAAAACTTGGCGCTGGGCGAAACGTTTGTCGGTTAAGGCAAAACCATCACGGCGGCGAACATGGTCTTCTTCACAAGCCCACACGTTATAACCATCACGGTCAACGCTGGCGTGGTGAACTAAGTTGTCTAAATCAGTTTTGGCTGGGACTTTAAAGCTCAACCATTTTTTAACTACCGCTTGTAATTCTGGCGCGGATTTGGCGGCAAAGCTCCAACGGTAAATAATGTCTAAAACCGAGGCGACTAACGCTGCTGGGCTGTCGCTGTTAGCAGCGGCTGGTAGCGATTTGTAATCGGCAACATCAGCATCAGTTAAGTCTGGATTTTGTGACAGACGCCACAAATTAGCCGCCAATAAGCTGACTGCAAATTCTGCATCATTAGCAAACAAATCTTGATTGCCAGTAGCGGTGATTAAAGCCTGTAATTCAGCATTTAAAGCGCCAATATCCCAGCCTTCGATAGTTTGGCCTTTGAAACGACTCGCCAATTTGCCGACGATTTCGGTGCGGTAAACAAATACGCTTTCTACTTCGCTGCGGATATGGCTGATTTGTTGATCGCGAACATCGCTGACCTTAAATAATTCAGCCACAAAGGTGCCGACATAAGGTGCGGTTCTAACTAATAATTCTGAAATTTGCTCAGGTGCCATGCCTTCACCGTTGCAAGCACGGTAAGCGGCTAATTCAGCAAATAATTCTGGATCGTGTTTTTGTACCGATTGATCGAATACAGCCAATAAATACG
>CAIZCB010000225.1 GCA_903931355.1 uncultured Pseudomonadota bacterium | reverse complement strand
CTGAAACCACAAGGACAATTTGTTGATCTTGACTATCTTTAATGGGGAGTGAAATCAGCTTGATTAAGGTTGGTTTCTGATTTGTCACTTTCAACACAACAAAATAGATGTGTTAATATGATTCCAACCTTCACAAGTTCTGGCAAACTGCCACCGGGAATTCATAAAGCCACTTGGGATGAATTCCAACAGCGTTATGGTTATAACCAAAAACGAATTTGGCTTTTAGACGGATTAAAAATGCTTCTGGATGAGTTGGCTAAAGTTGGCTGCAAAGCGGTTTATGTAGACGGTAGTTTTGTCACTGACAAGGAAATCCCCGGTGATTACGATCTTTGCTGGAAAATGGACGGTGTACTGGTCGAAGATTTGGATCCAGTGTTGCTTAACTATACAGTCGCAGGAAAGGCGCGGATTGAGGAAAAATACCGTGGCGATATTCGTGGAGCCGAGTTTTCGGTGAGAGAAACAGGTGCTAGCTATCTTGAATTTTTTCAGCACGACAGAAACGGTCACGCGAAAGGTGTTGTCGAGCTTGAGCCATTAAGGAGCCAAAATGATTAAGAATGAAAGGCAATTTAAAATTACTAAAAACCAAGTTCGTCAATTCGAGTTAATTCTGGCGCAATTAACAACCGAATTTCAAACCAGCGGTGATTTGAAGTTAAAAATGCAAATCGATGCCTTGGAAACCGATGTTTCTAAACTAAACGCTGAAATTAACGAGTTTGAGCGTTTAAAAAGTGGCACGGTAAAAATAATCTCAGCCAATTCATTTCACGATCTACCCGATGTGATCATCAAAGCCAGAATCGCTAGAGCCTTGACACAAAAAGACCTCGCCTTAAAATTGGGGATGAAAGAACAACAAATTCAACGCTACGAAACTAATAATTTTGCCAGTGCGTCATTCTCGATATTGGCGAAAATTGTTGATGCTTTGGATATAACGATTGAAGAAAAGGTTAGGTTGAATAAAACCTAAGCAAGCGATTAAGACTCGCCAGCCTCAGCCCGCAACGATTGACATTGTTAGCCCTGAAAGTAAAATGAACGGTTCATTATTTTAGTCTGGGCCGAACTCTGCTTTGGTTCATCAATCAGTTAGGAAATTACACATGAGTCACACACTATACGAAGCTAATGCCCAACGTGTACAGCGCTGCGAATTAGCGGTTCCGGGTTCTAACCCTGATATGTTCGAAAAAGCCCTAAACAGTGGTGTGGACTTTGTATTTCTTGATTTGGAAGATGCGGTTGCTCCAGATGACAAGTTGCAAGCGCGTAAAAATGTTATCCAAGCCATTAACGATTTAGATTGGGCAGGCCACGGTATTACCTTATCAGTGCGTATCAATGGTTTGGATACTCAATACATGGTGCGCGATGTGGTTGATTTGGTTGAACAAGCCGGTTCTAAAATCGACACTATCTTGATTCCTAAAGTCGGCGTTTACGGTGACGTTTACATGGTTGAAGCCATGTTAAATCAGTTGGAAATGCAACAAGGTTTGAAAAACAAAATCGGCATCGAATGCTTGATTGAAACTGCCTTAGGTATGGCGAATGTTGAAGACATTGCTAAACAAGGCGCTATCGGTGGTCGTGTTGAAGCCTTGCATTTTGGCGTAGCAGACTACGCTGCCAGCAACCGCGCTCGCACCGTCAACATCGGCGGTTTAAACCCAGATTACCCAGGTGACCAATGGCACGCTGCTATCAGTCGCATGACCGTGGCTTGCCGCGCTTACGGCTTGCGTCCTATCGATGGCCCATTTGGTGATATTAAAGACCCAGAAGGTTACAAAGCCGCCGCTCGTCGCGCCGCTGCTTTAGGTTGCGAAGGTAAATGGGCGATTCACCCCAGCCAGATCGCATTGGCTAATGAAGTGTTCACCCCGCCCGCAGCGGAAGTGGACAAAGCCAAACGCATTCTGCAAGCCTTGAAAGAAGCCGCCGCTCAAGGCAAAGGTGCCGCCGCGTTGGATGGTCGTCTGATCGATGCGGCTTCTGAGCGTATGGCCAACAATATTGTGCAGATGGCGGAAGCGATTGCTAAAAAAGGGTAGTGTGAGGCAAATGAAATGTTTAAAAAATATATTTTAATCGCGCTCTATCTTTTTAATACGGGTTGCGCAACATATCACGATAATAGAACTGTTGAAGAGCAACGTTCAGAATTAACTTACGCCTTAAGTGCTTTAAGTGGCAATTATGTTGTTAAGGAAAGTCGTAATAATGATCTTGATGTTGTTTCTATAACAATAACTGATTCAATTGATTTGGGCGCTCTAGTCAGTTTAAAAAGTAAAGATGGTAGGGTTGCAAACTTGCCAGGGGATAACTGCAATGGGTATGTCAATGAGAAAAGAAAATACATTGGACTGCTGTGCTTTAAAATTTCTGATCGCCATAGCTATTTTGGTGGATTTGGGGTAAACAAATTAGACGCGCCCAGATTGATTAAGTCTGGTGCTTTGATTGGGGGCTATGAACCAATGCAGGCTGTTCAAGGTGATTATTTAATAGAAATTATGTACAACAGAACAGGTCGAAGCATGTATTTTCGTGCAGATAAAAAATGAAAATTTATGATATTTATTTTTCACTTCATCGGAAGTATTGAGCTGTTTTTTCATAATTGATAGATTAATTGTTTTTGGAAGCGTAGACGGCATTAATTATTGGGTTACGGCTAATACCTTTTTCCCCACTTGCGGGGAACCCAACCTATATTTTGAATTAAAGAGAGTTAGAATGGATATTCATGAGTACCAAGCGAAACAGCTATTAGCCGGATATGGCGTCAAAATAGCCGAAGGTGGTCTGGCTTATAGTCCAGAAGATGCAGTACAACGCGCTCGCGAAATCAGCAGCAATGTTTGGGTGGTTAAAGCGCAAATTCACTCAGGTGCGCGCGGCAAAGCCGGCGGTATCAAAGTCTGCAAAAGCCACGAAGAAGTTAGTCAAGCCGCAGAAGCTTTATTGGGCAAGCGTTTAGTGACTCACCAAACTGGCCCAGCCGGTAAAGTTTGCTTACGTTTATATGTTGAAGCCGGTACTGATATTGCCAAAGAATTGTATTTCAGCTTGTTAGTTGACCGCGCTCAAGAACGTATCGTCATGGTCGGTTCTGCACAAGGCGGGATGGACATTGAAGAATTGGCAGAAACCAATCCTGATGCCATCAAAAAAATCTACATCGAACCAGCGGTAGGTTTGCAAGATTTCCAAGCCCGTGAAATGGCGTTTGCCTTAGGTTTAGATGCCAGCCAAATCCAACACGCGGTTAAAACCATCCAAGGTTGCTACCGTGCGATGCGTGATTTAGACGCCAACATGTTGGAAATTAACCCATTAGTCGTGACTGGTCACGGCGAATTGATTGCGTTGGATGCCAAAATGGGCTTCGACGACAACGCTTTATTCCGTCGTCAAAATATCTCTGAATTACGTGATAAAACCCAAGAAGACCCGCGCGAAATG
>CAIZCB010000224.1 GCA_903931355.1 uncultured Pseudomonadota bacterium | reverse complement strand
GCTCATGCAGCGCATGAACGGGTGACTTATGAGCGTTTGAAAAATCATTATCACAGCAAGGCGATTGTTTCTCAGCCCTTGTTATTGCCGATTAAGTTGCAAGTCAGCGCGGCGGAAGCGGATTTGGGTGAGCAGGAACAAGCCTTGTTTATGGATTTAGGCTTTGAGTTAAATCGTTCGGGGCCGCAAGCGTTGGTGTTGCGTTCGACGCCAGCCTTGTTAAGCAAAACCGATGTTGATCAATTGGTGAGGGATATTTTGGCGGATATGTTGACGCACGGCAGTAGCCAAAAAGCACAGGAAACCATTAATTCGGTGTTAGCGACCATGGCTTGTCATAGTTCGGTGCGAGCCAAGCGGCGGTTGAGTATTGAAGAAATGAATGCCTTGTTGCGCGACATGGAAAAAACCGAGCGGATTGGTCAATGTAATCACGGCAGACCGACTTGGGTGGCGTTGAGTCATCAAGAGTTGGATAAGTTTTTCATGCGGGGTCAGTAATGGCGGACAACAAACCAGCGGCGATTTTGCTGATGGGGCCGACGGCTTCCGGTAAAACTGCTTTGTCGGTGGCGATGGCGCAAGCGATGAATGCTGAGATTATCAGCGTTGATTCGGCTTTGGTGTTTAAGGCAATGGATATTGGTACCGCGAAACCGACTGAGGCGGAGCGCGGCGGGATTGTGCATCATTTAATTGATATTCTCGATCCCAGCGAGGCGTTTTCGACCGGCCAGTTTCGTAATCGGGCGTTGGAGCTGATGGCTGATATTACCGCCAGAGGTAAATTGCCGATTTTAGTCGGTGGCACGATGTTGTATTTCAGCGCTTTAACTCAAGGTTTGGCGCAGTTGCCGGAAGCTGATCCTGAAATTAGGCTGCGTTTAGATCAACAATTACAAGAAATCGGCAAACAGGCGATGCATGAGCGCTTGGCGGCGGTTGATCCGGTGGCGGCGGCACGAATTCACATGAATGATCCGCAACGGGTACAGCGAGCTTTGGAAGTTTACGAAATTAGCGGTAAGCCGTTGACCAGTTTTTTTCAGGCTGATGAAGTCGAGGATTTACCGTATGCCTACACCAAAATAATTATTGAGCCTAAGCAACGTCATAGCTTGCACGACAAAATTGCTGAACGGTTTAAGTTGATGCTGGCGCAGGGGTTGATTGATGAGGTTGAGGCGTTGCGGCAACGCGGTGATTTGGATGAGTCTATGCCGTCGATTCGTTGCGTGGGTTATCGGCAGGTTTGGTCGTATTTGCAGGGCGAATATGATTTTGCCGAAATGCAGGAGAAAGGTATTGCTGCGACTCGACAGCTGGCTAAACGGCAATTGACTTGGTTGCGTAAGGAGCAGCCGGATTTACGGTTGTTTAGTGAAGATGGCGATTTATTAGCGCAGGTGTTGAATTATTGTCGGCAGCAGGCGAATGGATTTTGAAGCGGTAAAAACCAGTCCGGCTTATGTGTTTGATCAAGATGCGATTTTGGAGAATCTGAAACCGCTTGAAAACTTACGCGAGGCGACCGGTTGTAAAATCATTTATTCGATTAAAGCTTTGCCATTGCTGGCAGTGTTAGAGCTTTTGAAAGGGCGGGTTGATGGTTTTTCGGTCAGTTCTTTGTTTGAAGCGCGTTTGGCTAGGGACGTTTTGGGTGAGCAGGGCGGTAGTGTTCATTTGACTACGCCGGGCTTGCGAAGCGAGGAATTTTCAGAGATTAGCCAGCTTTGTAGTCATATCAGTTTTAACAGCTTGTCACAGCAACAGCGCTTGCATGATTCTGTTCAGCTTGATTATTCAGCCGGTTTGCGGGTGAATCCTAAGTTATCGTTTGTTGATGATGATAGGTATAATCCCTGTCGGCAACATTCTAAGTTGGGTGTTGATTTAGCGTTACTGAAGCCAGTGTTGCCGCAGGGTATTGAGGGAGTGCATTTTCATACGGTTTTTAGCCGTGAAGATTTTGTGCCTTTGCTGGCTACGGTCGAAAAGTTACTGCCCTTGCTTAAACAAAATCCTTTGAAATGGCTTAATTTAGGTGGTGGTTATCTTTATAATCAAATCCAACAGCAACAGGAGTTAATAAGCTTAATCCTTGAATTACAAAAACAATTTGGACTTGAGGTTTATTTAGAGCCAGGTAAAGCCTTAGTCGGCAATGCAGGTTATCTATTGACGACTGTTTTGGATCGATTTGTTAGTGATGGGAAAACAATTTTGGTGTTAGATACTTCCGTCAATCATCATCCAGAAGTGTTTGAATATCAGTCTAAGCCCATTTTGTATCCTTCAGAGTCTGGGAAGGAGTCGGTTATTTTAGTCGGATCAAGTTGTCTTGCTGGTGATGTATTTGGTGAATATTCATTTGCTATTCTGCCAGACGTTGGGACTAAATTGGTGTTTGCCAATGTTGGTGCTTACAGTATTATCAAAGCTAATCGTTTTAACGGGTATAATTTCCCTGATGTTTACCAACATCATAAAGGATGTATTGAATTGATTAGGCGCTATTTGTATCAAGAATATCGGCACCAACTGGGTGGCTAAATGATTACAACTGGCGTGAAATCACCAAATACATGATAAGCTTGTTTATATACCAACTATTTTTTGACTTTTATGCATATAGCTGTTCTTGAAGATGAAGAAATCCTTTCAGAATATCTCCGGTCTTTGTTGATCAAAGCTGGACATGAAGTGACTGTGTTTGAAGATGGGATGCAAATAACAAAAGCACTTAATAAACAACGGTTTGATCTGTTTGTCTTAGACTGGAATGTGCCTAAATTGACAGGGTTGGATGTTCTAAAATACATCCGAATTGATTTGGCTAGTAGTCATCCTGTGATTTTTTTAACATCCAATCAAGATGAGATTGATGTGGTGGCTGCCTTGCAATCAGGGGCTGATGATTATTGTGTAAAGCCTGTTCGTCCCCAAGAGTTGCTGGCTAGAATCAATGCATTAGCTAGACGAGCTTATCCAGAAGTTACACATACCTTTCCGCATGAGATTAAAGGTTATGTGTTTGATGACTCTTCTCGCAGTGTTCGATTTGACGACAATATTGTTGTTTTATCAGAGAAAGAATTTGATTTGGCTTACTTTTTATTTTGTAATTTTGATTCACCATTATCAAGAAAACAAATATTAATCAAAGTTTGGGGGAAAGAAAATCAAGATTTTGGTCGTGAATCAACCAGAACTTTAGATGTTCACGTGACATTTATTCGTCGTAAGTTGAAAGTAGGTGCTGATTCTGAAAAAATCAGATTAGTTTCTATACATGGTTTTGGTTATCGATTAGTTGAAATTGTGTAGTATATTTTAGGATATTTTTTATGAAAAAGACTGCTGTCATTTTGCTTTTTTTAGGGCTAGATTCCTCAGTATTTGCTTTGGAATCAGTTAAGAATAATGCTGATTATGTAACATATAGTATTAAGCAAGGCGAGAACTTTTCTTTTTTAGCATCGAAATATCTGGAAGGTAAAGATGCCTTAGCTCAGCTTTTAAAACTTAATCACGCAGATAAACCTAATGCAATTCCAGTCGGTAAGGATATTTTATTCCCGCGAGAATTAGTGAAATATAGATTATCAACAGCAACAGTTTCTAACTTGAGTTGTAATAATGCTATTTTAGTCAACGATAGCACTAAAACCCTTGAAATTGGGTCTGTAATTAATGAAGACGATATTCTTAAAGTCCCAGCTAGCTGTCAAATTGGAGTGACTTTAGAAGAAGGTACCAATATTAATTTGGTTTCTGGCACTATACTTAAAATTAAAACATTACGTAAAAGTGAGTTAGAAAAATCACCAAAAGTTGATTTTGAATTAATGAATGGTCGTGTTGATGTTGAGGTTGTGAAACGACCCAAAGGTGATGCAGCGTTTGAAATTCATACCCCTAAAGCGCTAGCGGGAGTTAGGGGAACAAAGTTTCGTGTTGGTTATGATGAACAAAAAAATACCAGCCAAGTTGAGGTTAAAACTGGCGTTGTTGCTGCTAAAGGACAGGCAAGTAATGATGCTGGAGCTGCATTGACTGAAAATCAAGGTATGCCTATTTCTGAAGATGGTGTTGCTGGCGCAGTCGAAACCTTGCCATTATCACCGAATTTTCTAGCAGTTGAAAAGCAAACTAATGCTTCTGAATTTAAAGTTAAATTTCAAGCAGACCAAAATGCAGATCGTCATATTTTACGTCGTTCACCGGATGCTACGTTTAGTAAAATTACTGATGATCACTTAGTTAACATTCCTCAAATCGAATTAAATCAATTAAGTACTAATGCTGTTTTTTATCAGTGGATTGCTTTAACCAAAAGCGGATTGCAAGGAAGTTCTAGTGAGTATGCAATTTGTAAATCAGAGGCATCTGAGCTCGCAGATCGTTGCAATGTTAGCTTTAATATGCATGGTTTTCAACAAATTACTATGAGAGTTCAAAAACTTGATACTGCTGCTAATAGCTATCAAGACATAGTAAAAACTGGGCTTAATATTGCTGAAAGAGATCAATTTATTCTCAAAAATCTACCTGCTGGAAAATATCAGTGGCAAATTAATTATATGGTTGGCTCTGATTCAAAAGTAGAAAGAAAAGGTGGTTTTGATTTAATTGTTGTTAATTAAATAAATAATAGTTTTTAATGGCTATGATTGGCGAGGTTGAGTTTGGCTGACGATTCAGCAAAAAATCCCTATAAAGCTAAGTTTGTTTTAGAATGGTTGATTGCAATTGCTTTAACGCTATTGTTAATGAGCTTGATTATTGTATCTAATGTTACGAAACCAATAGGTAATAGTATTTATGATCGAGTTCAATCATTATTTAATGATACGCCAAGTAATGATATTGTTATTGTTGCAACAGATGATAGAACTATTGAGCAGTTGGGTGGGTGGCCGATTTCGAGGATGCATTACGCCCAATTGCTCAAAGACTTAATTGATACTGATAATAAACCTAAAGCGATTGGTTTTGATATTCTGTTTTTTGATCAAACTAAAAATGATTTAGCCTTGATCGAACAAATGAAAAGGCATCGAGTTGTTTTGCCTATTGAAGTTTTGTCTAATGCTACACAATCACATTCTGCTCAAATCCATAAACCCTACGAAAGCATAGCATCAGCTGCCTCTGCGTTTGGTCATATTGAAGTTGTATTTGATATTGATGGTCTAGTTAGGCAATCGCATTTAATTTCAAATGGTATACCTCATCTTATGCTATCAATGGCTGGCGCCGAAAAAGCT
>CAIZCB010000223.1 GCA_903931355.1 uncultured Pseudomonadota bacterium | reverse complement strand
GTTAACTTCTTGAATAAGAAAGAATTTGAGGGTTTATTGCCTTCAAAAATTTTTGAAACGATATAAGCATCATCTAAATTCGGTTCATGACTTAAATCGCGTCTTACTTCTTCTTCAGTTTTACCACGCATTAAAGCTTCGGCTTGCGCTAAGAAGTTGGAAATCAAAATATCGTGATGCTCAGGCAAATCATAGTGACTTTGCGCGGCGGCCAAAAAGTCACTAGGCACTAATTTTGTACCTTGGTGAATTAATTGGAAGAAGGCGTGTTGGCCATTAGTTCCAGGTTGTCCCCAAATAATAGGCCCAGTGTTGTAATCGACTTTATCGCCATCAATCGTTGCACTTTTGCCGTTACTTTCCATATCGCCTTGCTGGAAGTAATCAGCGAAATATTTCAGTGATTGAGCATAAGGCAAAATTGCGTAGGTTTCAGCTTCAAAGAAATTGTTATACCAAATCCCCAACAAACCCATGATAACGGGGATGTTTTGTTCAAACGGTGCGCTACGAAAATGCTCGTCAGCGGCATAAGCACCTTCCAGCAACTCCTCGAAGTTGTCCATGCCGATATACAACGCAATCGACAAACCAATCACAGACCATAAAGAATAACGACCGCCAACCCAATCCCAAAATTCAAACATATTGGCCGGATCGATACCAAATTCTTGAACTTTTTCGACGTTGGTTGAAATAGCGATAAAGTGTTTGGAAATTTGTGCTGGGTCTTTAGCATCTCTCAAAAACCAATCCCGCGCTGAACGGGCGTTGGTCATAGTTTCTTGAGTAACGAATGTTTTCGATGAAATCAAAAACAAGGTCGTTTCAGGATTGAGGTGACGCAAAGTTTCGACAATATCGGTTTCATCAACATTGGAAACAAAATGGGTTTTCAGGCTATCCATGCCGTAAGAAGCCAACGCGGTATCAACCATTTTTGGCCCTAAGTCCGAACCACCAATCCCGATATTAACCACATCGGCAATCGCTTTGCCGGTAAAGCCTTTCCATTCACCTGAACGTACTTGTTCAGTAAATACCCGCATTCTTGCCAAAACCTTATTAATTTCCGGCATCACATCTTCGCCACGAAAATACACAGGCTTATTACTACGATTGCGCAAGGCGGTATGCAGTACGGCACGTTTTTCAGTGGTATTAATGATAGAACCGGTAAACATCGCTTCGGTTTTTTCACTAAGATCCGCGCGTTTAGCAAGCTCAATCAACAAAGGTAAAGTTTCTTCAGTTATTTGATTTTTAGAAAAATCAAATAACAAATCACCGTAAGTGACTGAAAATTTATCAAAGCGTTGCGGATCGTTCTTGAACGCCTCCTTCATGCAAAATTTTCCAGCAATTTCCTTGTGATGTTGCTTTACGGCATTCCATTCGGGGGAGTTGATTAATTTGGTCATATTATTTTAGTAATAGCGGATGATGTCTTCAGATATCTGAAACTAATGTCATGCTGCAGGAAAGTGTTTCACCATTATAAAGATAGTCTTATTTTTAGACCAAAAAAAATTAAATCGTGGTAGGTGGTTAACCCTAGCCACAGTATTGCCTTTATTTGACAAGGGTGATGTGCTAGAGTTAGCCATTGAAGTACTCAATCACTTTCGTCAAGATGATTGGGCAAACAATATTCATGCTTAACTGCATGATAATAATAAGAATTAAGCAACTATCAACGGGAAGGTTCTATGAAAAAAGCGCATATTTTAAGAAAAGGGTTTCTTGCTCTACTGGGCTTGATTTTTTCATCTGCTTTATGGGCGCATGGCGGTGCTGCTGGTACTGACACCGACCAATGTAAATTTGAATTAGAAAAAGATCATTGGATTCATTACACTGCTTATCAACCAAAGGCTTATCCAGCCGAAGAGTTCTGCGGTAATCTCCCAGATACAAACACCTTAGTTCAATTGGTGTTTGACTACCAAGATCAAAGATACCGTAACCGTGCAATTGAATTCGAAGTAACCAAAGAGCCAGAAGGCAAACGTGTTTTCTTCCAAGCTGCTGAGAAACATAAATCAGGTACTGTAATTTTAAATTTACCTGAAGGCGTATCTGAAGTAGGCAAATACCTAATTCACATCACCTTATTACAAGATAGCGGTGAGAGATTAGATGCTCACATGAGCTTCCAAGCAGGTAAAGGCCAGCAAACTAGCAAAAGCGGTTTAGCGTTATACGCTCTATTGTTCTTCGGTGTCCTTTACATCGTTTATCTGTCAAATGCAGGCTTTAAACGTAAAGTTGACGAGTTAATTGGCAAAGCTAAAGAACTATAAGCAATACCTAGCTCTGTTAATCTTAACGATTAACAGAGCATCTAACTCCGCAACATCCTGCCATCTGACTATTTTTTAACACTTCCGATACTGAGGAAACTCCATAATGGACAAAAAACTAGCATTAGCCGCGCTGATCGGCACCCTGTCTATTACCCCCGTTTCTGCAAAAGAGTTTCAAGACCACACCAGTATGATGAATCATGGTGATGGACATCTAATGGATATGGATGGCGGCATGGTAATGGGTCAAAATGCCGATACATTACCTGGCGGTTGCGACAAAATTGCAGCCACTAAAGAAATTACAATTCACGCTGGTCATAAATATGCCGAAAAATTTCCAGGCACTATGTATGCATTTGACCAACAAGAATTCCAGTTTGAGCCGTGCACCAAATTAACCGTGCACTTTATCAATGATGATGAAATCCGCCACCAGTGGATGATGCACGGCCTGCCCAAATACCTTTACCCTAAAGGCATGTTTCACTTAGAAGTTAGCGGCCCGGGCAAAGTATCTGGCACACTAATTTTGCCACCAGGTGACAAAACCTATCTGGTGCATTGCGACATTGCTCAGCACATGGAAAAAGGCATGAAAGCCCAATTGAAAGTGGGCAAAGGTGCCGAAGATTTACCAAGTATTCCAGGTGTCACTACCAGCGTATTCCCTGATGACTACAGCGGCAAGCCTTATGTTGCAGAAGAAATTGCAGCGGAAGCAGCAACGATAACACCTGCTACAGATAGCACAGCAACACCAACCACCTCAGCAGCACCAGATGCTGAAACAGATACCGGACTATCGGGAACTACTATCATTGGTTTGGCAATCGGCTTTTTAATTGCACCTAGCTTAGCTAAAAAATACAAGGGCATGAGTCCAGGTGAAATTGTTGCCTCAATGATTGAAACCGCTACAGGATTGATTAGCTCCGCAGTTAAGTTGGTTAGTAGTTTGTTTAAAAAACCAGCCGATAAAAAAGCAACTAGCAAATAAAAGCAAACTTCAAAGCCCCTGAAACACCTGTTTCAGGGGCTTTTTTATTTATAAGACCATGAACTTTGAATCACTCGGTGTATTGGGTTTATTTATCAGCGCCTTTATCTCATCAACCATCGCTCCCGGTGGCTCTGAAGCGGTACTCGCTTATCTAGTCACTCAAAATACAACGCCCATTATTGAATTAATAACAGTAGCCACAGTGGGCAACACTTTAGGCGCCTTAACTACTTGGTGGCTAGGCCTGTGGACAGCAAAAAAATATCCACCATCTCATTTCGATAAAACTGAACAGCAAAAATCACTGAATATTGTTCGTCGCTGGGGTTGTTGGGCATTATTATTTTCTTGGCTACCGATTATTGGCGATGGCCTATGTTTTGCAGCAG
>CAIZCB010000222.1 GCA_903931355.1 uncultured Pseudomonadota bacterium | reverse complement strand
CATGCATTCTGCCAAGAAAATATTGCGCATCCTCATCACCCTGCTCACCAGCTAAGGTATACCAATACAGGGCCTGCTCATAATCTTGCTCAACCACTTGGCCGTTGTAATAACAAACACCAAGGTTGTATTGTGCACTAGCATGTCCTTGCTCGGCTGCCTTGCGATACCAGTCAACGGCCTGCTCATAATCTTGCTCAACACCTTCGCCGTATTCATAACAGAAACCAAGGCTATTTTGTGCAACAGCATCTCCTTGTTCAGCAGCCTTACGATACCAGTCAACGGCTTGCTCAAAATCCTGCTCAACACCTTTGCCTTCTTTATACTGTATGCTAAGAAAAATCTGCGCTTTGGTATAACCTTGGTCGGCAGCCAATTCAAACCAATAAAAGGCTTGCTCATAATCTTGCTCAACACCTTGACCGTAAAAGTAGTTTAAACCTAAAAAAAATTTTGCATATGGATTACCCAGTTCTACAGATTTTTCATACCAAAAACAGGCGGTAAATTTATCTATTACACATCCAATGCCTTTGCCATACACATATCCTAAATCTAAGAAAATTTCTTCATCATTCAAATGCTTATTGGTTGAAAGCCATTCAAATGCCTTTGAAGCAAAAAAATCAGACTTATTGTTATCAATTTCTACTCCTTGCTCACCTTTTAATATAATTGACAAAGGTAAATAAGCTTTTCCATAACCGATATCAGCTAAATCACTAAATTCTTGGAAAATAGTAATCAATTCTTTGATTTGATTTTTGAAAGGTAATAAATCAGCTTCAGTTCCTATATTAAGAAATTCTGGTTTAAAACGGCGCTCAAATCCATAACCAGTAATTCGATTATAAGCGTCCCTTGCTTTACGATATCGTGCATCAAGGCTAACGTTTTTTAGCTGAGCTAATCCTCGGCCCAGTAAAGTCTGAGTAGAATTATCTTTTGCAACTAAACTATTTTCAGGGGATTTAATTAATGGATTGTCCATTGATAATTACCAAAATCAATTTGAAACTTGTTTGATAAGTTTTCCAATCTCGATGCTATCCAGTAGCTTCACATTGGATTTACTAGCCAATTCAATTGCATTGGCAGTTAGGTTGCCGGTTGTAATGACCCAAGCAGATTGGCAATTGTAATAGACCATTCCTGCCAAGACCTCTTGTACTGCAGAGACACCGACACTGCCGCTATAACATTTGGCTTGAACAGCAATTTTTTCGCCCGCTTTGGATAAAATCAAATCAGCACCGTAATCACCTGTGGAAGCCGTCATTTCGACACCATACCCAAGCTGCCGAAATAATCCGGCCAAAAATTGTTCAAATTCTATGCCCGTTAGTTGACTGAGTTCTTGACCTTTTTTCTTTGCAAAGCTTCTGTGCCAAGCATCTTCCTTATGTTTTTGACGCTTAATTTCTTGGTGATTTTGCTTTACGAATAAAAGGGCATCCTGTCGATGTCTTGCCTGCCTTTGGCCAAGTGTTTCTTGTCTAGCAGATGATTTGTAGGTTGCGTGTTGATTGGTTGGGACATCCTTTTCATCTGAGAAGAATTTCTTAAAACTAGAAAACAATCCAAATATGGCCATCCGCGCGGGTCCAGTTAAAGTTTTTTACAGAACTATAACACTACAAAAACACACGAAAAAACTTAAAACTGTCGGAAAGGCATAAATACCTTGTATGACCAACGGGATAAGAAAATGAAAAGACAAAACCAACACCTAAGAACAAGCAAAACTTACCGATTACCACGATACGATGTGCATATAATCCAGCAAAATAAGGTTCACTGATAAGCACATTCACGCCTTCGCAGGAAAGCTCATCAGCCGATTTATGTTACCGTCGCACACAACACCACCTTCCCATTTAATGGAGTTCAAAATGCCGATCTTTTCCATGGCACTGATTTTTGTAATTGCGTTTTTGTTTGTAATGATGATTCAAATCCAGGTATTTGAAATCGCTTTTGCCAAACTGGGTTTAAGTCCACAAGCCACTTTGGGAATTTTGCTGGGATCTTTATTGGGTAGCGCAATTAATCTGCCGCTGTTTAAAATCAAAGCCGAAAACACCGGCCATTGGGTCAAGGTCGGTAGTCAAAGGCCGATGTGGACGTTATTTAAACCTGCCCGCGCTGGACACATCATCGTCGCGATTAACTTGGGCGGTTGCATTATTCCGGTGGGTTTATGTGTGTATTTTCTATCGCAACAGCTACTCAACCCGATTCATCTTCTAATTGCCCTCAGTATCATTAGCACCGTTAGCTATAAATTAAGCCGTCCGGTGGCAGGGGTTGGTATTGGGATGCCGATTTTAATCGCGCCACTGACCGCCGCTGGCTTGGCGCTAATTCTTGACCCCAGCCACGCCGCGCATTTGGCTTATATTAGCGGTGTACTGGGCGTGTTGATTGGGGCTGATATTTTGCATCTGAAAAACATCAACAAACTCGGTGCGCCGATTGCGTCTATCGGCGGCGCGGGCAGTTTTGATGGGATTTTTATGACTGGCATCATTGCCGCGTTGCTGGCTTAAGTTAGCCTTTGACCAGCGCGTAAAATACCCGTTTGGCAATCTCAGCGGTAGCAATATAAAGGACTACGATTCCCGCCAGCATTGCCAATAACTTTAACGGCAACGGTTCAAAGCCGATAAAGCTGGCGATAGGTGTGTATGGCAACGCTAAGGTTAATAACACCACGCTCAAAGTCGCGAATAACAAGGCTTTGCCCGGTCTACTCTTGAAAAACGGCTTGCGACTTCGCACCACAAACACAATCAGCGCCGCCGAAATCACCGATTCTAAAAACCAGCCAGTGCGGAACTGCTCAACTGAAACATCCAACCATAGCAACAAGCCAAAGGTCAGGTAATCAAATATCGAACTCACTAAACCAAAAGTCATCATAAATTTACGGATAAAGTGAATATCCCAGCGCCGTGGCTGAGCAATCATTTCATCGTCTAAATTATCAGAAGCGATGGTCATTTCAGGGAAATCGGTCAGTAAATTGGTCAACAAAATCTGCTTAGGCAGTAGCGGCAAAAACGGCAGGAATAAGGAAGCGCCAGCCATGCTGAACATATTGCCAAAGTTAGCGCTGGTCGCCATAAACACATATTTCAAGGTATTGGCAAAGGTAATCCGGCCTTCTTTAACCCCAGCCACTAACACTTGCAGATTCTTTTCTAGCAAGACAATTTGCGCGGTATCTTTGGCGACATCGGCGGCACTATCAACCGAAATCCCGACATCAGCAGCATGTAAGGCCGAGACATCGTTAATCCCATCGCCCATATAACCAACTACAAATCCGGCTTTTTTCAGTGCCAAAATAATCCGCTCTTTTTGATTCGGTTCGACTTCGGCGAATAAATTAATCTCCGCCACCCGATTAACCAAGGCTTGCTCGCTGATTTGGGCAATTTCGGGGCCAGTTAAAATTTTGCTATCCGCCAAGCCCAGTTGATGACTAACGGTTTCGGCCACGAGGCGATTGTCGCCAGTGATAATTTTTAAAGTCACACCCAGTTCGCGCAATTGGCTAATGGTTTCAATGCAATCGGCTTTCGGCGGGTCGAAAAAGGTTAAAAAGCCCAAAAAGCGCATTTGGCTTTCTTGGCTTTTATCAATCCGCGTTTGCCCCGCTGCCAGCGGTTTATAAGCCAAGCCCAAAGTGCGTAAACCTTGGCGGCTATAGTTTTGATAGGCTTGCAAAATCCCTGCTTCGGCCTGTTCTATCGACACTAAACTGCCATCGGGATTTTCGACATGACTGCACACTGCTAAAACATTGGTTAACGCGCCTTTGCTAATCAAAAAGGTTTGCTGTTGATCGACTACGCACATGCTTAAAATTTTGCGGTGAAAATCGTAGGGAATTTCATCTAATTTGCGGCTATCGGCTAAATCAAAGCTTTTGAAGCCGCGAATCGCGTTATCGATAGGATTATTAAAGCCGGTTTCGTAAACCGCATTCAGATAAGCGTAACGGCTGATGCGTTGACTGCCATTGCCCAACACATCAAACGCGCCATGCACTTGCACCGTGCCTTCGGTTAAGGTGCCGGTTTTATCGGAACACAACACGTTCATGCTGCCGAGGTTTTCGATAGACGCCAGCTGTTTGACAATTACTTTTTCCGCCAACATGCGCCGCGCACCGTGGGCTAAATTAACGCTGATAATCGCTGGCAACAGCTGCGGGGTTAAGCCCACCGCCAGCGCCAAGGCAAACAAAAATGAATCCAAAACCGGCTTATGCAAGTAGACGTTGACGGCGAAAATAATCATCACTAATACCAAAGTCACTTCCATCAACAAATAGCCAAACCGCCTGACGCCACGCTCAAATTCAGTTTCAGGGGCTTTTAATTTAATCCGTGTCGATAACTTGCCAAATTCGCTACGTTCGCCAGTGGCAATCACCAAGGCTTGCGCCGAGCCGCTTTGCACATGGGTTCCCATCCACAAAGCATTGCTGCGTTGACTCAAGGCCGTGTCTAGCGCTAACACCGCTGGATTTTTTTCGGCGGGATAGCTTTCGCCAGTTAAAGCCGCTTCATCGACAAACAAATTATCGGCACTGATTAATAAGCAATCCGCCGGCACAATGTCGCCGGCTTTCAGCACAATCACATCACCTGGCACCAGTTGATTAGCCGGCATTTCGCCAACCGCTTGGTCACGCAACACCGAGACTTTGATTTCGACCAAGGCCAGCAATTGTTCCACCGCATCCGCCGCGCCTTTCTCCTGCCAAAAACCTAACAAACCACTGACTAAAACAATGCTCAAAATAATCAGCGCATCAACATGGTCGTTTAAATAAAACGAAATCCCGGTCGCGAACAGCAACAGTAAAATAATCGAGCTTTTGAACTGCGCCAGTAATAAACGCAGCACGGTATTGGGCTTTTTATGATTGAGCTGATTGGGGCCGTATTGTTTTAGTTTGGCTTGAGCATCTTCGGTAGATAAGCCTTGCTCTCCACTGTTTAATTGTTGAAAGTGTTGCCGGGCGCTAAGGCTCCAGAATGGGTTGGATTGAGGCTTGCCTGTCATAAATACTTCCTCGGTAAACAATTACATTAGCCAGTTTGACACCAAATGCAATACAACTGCAAAACACGCCACTAATAAGCGCATAGGATTAGCAAGCATCAGAACGATAAATCCATCTCTGGTAGACTAAGCAGCTGTTTTAATTCTGCCACTGATTATGTCTACCCAACAAAAATCCCTCGCCGCTTACGGTTGGCTGTCTTTTGCCGCTGCTATCGTCACCATCACTTTGAAAACCTATGCTTGGTGGTTGACTGATTCAGTTGGCTTGTTGTCGGATGCTTTGGAGTCGCTGATTAACTTGGTCGCGGCGATCATTATGATTGCAGTACTCAACGTGTCTTCTCAACCACCCGATGATGATCATGCTTATGGTCACGAAAAGATTGAATATTTTTCCAGCGGTGCCGAAGGCATCATGATTTTGCTGGCAGCGTTTAGCATTGGCCTAACCGCTTGGGAACGCTTATGGCATCCGCAGCCTTTACAAGCTTTGGACATAGGGATAGCCATTTCCATCGCTGCCTCGGTGGTCAATTTAGTGGTGGCGCAGATTTTGATTAAAGTTGGCAAACGCCGTCATTCAATTACCCTCGAAGCCGATGGCAAGCATTTAATGACCGATGTTTGGACAACCGTTGGCATTTTGCTAGGCATAGGCTTAATCGCTGTCGCTGATTATTTCCAAATCAGCCGTGATTGGGCACAGCAATTAGGTTTAAAGGACTGGGTGATTCTCGATCCGATTATTGCGATTTTGGTGGCGATTAATATTGTCTGGGCGGGGATTCATTTATTGCAGCGCACCGCATCAGGCTTACTCGATGCAGCTTTACCTAGCGAAGAACAAGCGGCGATTGTTGAAGTGCTGGAACAATTTGTAGTTTCAGATAGCATCACTTATCACGCTTTACGCACTCGCTATGCCGGCGCTCGACGTTT
>CAIZCB010000221.1 GCA_903931355.1 uncultured Pseudomonadota bacterium | reverse complement strand
TGCAGTAGATTGGCAATCGGCTTGCTCTGCGCCGTTTTCAGCGTTTCCTGCAACACCTTTTTCACATTCTGCATGGTACCCGGATAATCCCGGTGGGCGCCACCCAATGGTTCGCTGATGATCTTGTCCACCAACCCCAGCGCTTTCAGGCGGACTGCGGTAATACCCAGAGTTTCGGCGGCATCCGAGGCTTTTTCGGCACTTTTCCATAAAATAGAAGCACATCCTTCTGGAGAAATAACCGCATAAGTGCTGTATTCAAGCATCAATAAGCGGTCACCAACCCCAACTGCCAAAGCACCACCAGAACCGCCTTCACCAATCACAGTGCAAATGATAGGGATTTTTAGCTGAGCCATTTCAAATAGATTACGCGCAATTGCTTCGCTTTGTCCCCGCTCCTCAGCGCCAATCCCAGGATAAGCACCCGGTGTGTCAATTAAACAAATAATTGGCAATTGAAAACGCTCTGCAAGCTTCATAACCCGTAATGCTTTACGATAACCTTCTGGACGAGGCATTCCGAAATTACGGTAAATTTTCTCTTTGGTATCACGGCCTTTTTGGTGACCAATAACAACAACCGGCTGACCTTCTAAACGAGCTAACCCACAAACAATTGCAGGATCATCGGCGTAGGCCCTATCGCCATGCAATTCATGAAAATCAGTAAAAATTAAGGATATGTAATCAAGGGTATAAGGCCGACCAGGATGACGTGATAATTGCGATATTTGCCAATCAGAAAGATCTGAAAATATGGTTTCAGTCAAACTTTCACATTTTTGCTCTAATTGCTTCAGAGTTTCAGATATGTCAAAGTTGTTATCAAATTCAACTTTACGCAACTCGTCAATCTTAGCTTGCAACTCAGCAATAGGTTGTTCAAAATCTAAAAACTTTAAATCCATATCAATATTAGTTCGGGATTATTTAAATGAAGCAATTTTAAAGAAAAACCACTGAAATGCCTATCTATTTCGGTTAAGGTAGCCTCTCAAAATATCTAAAGAAGTAAAAACATCCCTATTGAATACATGTTCAACAAAATACACCCACAAAACACAGCACCACTTGCCGCAAGAATGCGACCAGAGTCATTAGCCGACTTTATTGGTCAACAACATTTATTAGCAGACGGAAAATCATTAAAAATCGCTATCGATGCAGGTTTGATTCATTCATTAGTGTTTTGGGGACCGCCCGGTGTTGGTAAAACAACTTTAGCTAAAATCATCGCTAAAAACACACACTGCCATTTTATCGAGCTATCGGCGGTAATGGCAGGCGTAAAAGAAATCAGAGCAGCGGTTACGGAAGCAGAACATTACCAAATGCAATCTAGCACGAGAACGATTGTATTTATTGATGAAATCCATCGATTCTCAAAAAGCCAGCAGGATTCGTTATTAGCACCAATTGAAAATGGCACAATAGTTCTATTTGGAGCGACCACAGAAAATCCTTCATTTGAATTAAATAACGCTTTGTTATCTCGAGTGCGCGTTTATGTTTTACGCAGTATCGAAGCTGGTGACTTAAGGAACCTAATTAATAGAGCAATTAAAGATAAAGAACACGGCATCGGCGAGAAACAACTAGAAGTTACACCAGATGCGCTGGAATTAATATGTAAAGCTGCAGATGGTGATGCTCGGCGAAGCCTAAATTTATTACAAATAGCCACCGATCTTTGTAAAGTGATCGACGGCAAAAACACCATTGACATCGATGTTCTAAATGAGGCATTACAAGGCCAAACCAATCGCTATGACAAACAAGGTGATATTTTTTACGATCAAATTTCGGCCTTACACAAGTCGGTCAGAGGTACAGATCCAGATGCGGCACTATATTGGTTTTCAAGAATGATAGATGGTGGCTGCGATCCATTTTATATCGCTAGACGATTAATCAGAATGGCATCTGAAGATATTGGCAATGCAGATCCAAGAGGCCTACAACTAGCATTAGATGCTACACAGGCATACGAGAGATTAGGAAGCCCTGAAGGTGAATTGGCATTAGCACATGCTACAGTTTATTTGGCTTGTGCGCCAAAAAGCAATGCAGTTTATATGGCATATAAAACATCTATGCATGAAGCAAAAAACAACGGCTCTCTCGAAGTACCAATACACCTTAAAAATGCGCCAACAAAACTAATGTCTGAGCTTGGATATGGAACGAATTACCGTTATGCCCATGATGAGCAATATGGATATGCAGCAGAGGAAAATTATTTCCCCGAAAAATTGAAAGGTAGTCAGTATTACTTACCGACTGAAAGAGGATTAGAAAAGAAAATAAAAGAAAAACTAATGTTCTTGAGAAATCTAAAAAAATAAACCTGGCATTATGAAAATACCAGGTTTAATTCAATTTTTATTCAACGATAGCAGAATCAGCTCTGTCAACTAACTCAACATAAGCCATTGGCGCATCATCGCCAGCTCTGAATCCACATTTTATAATGCGTAAATAGCCGCCATTTCTGGCTTGGTAACGTGGACCTAACTCGTTAAATAATTTTGTAACAACATCACGGTCGCGTAGTTTTGAAAAAGCCTGACGACGCTTTGCAACTGAATCCACTTTAGAAAGTGTGATCAAAGGCTCAGCAATCATGCGAAGCTCTTTTGCTTTTGGAAGTGTTGTTTTAATCAATTCATGTTTAAACAAAGAAACTGTCATATTGCTAAACAAAGCTTTTCTATGACTGCTGTTTTTATTTAACTGTCTACCAGATTTACGGTGTCTCATTTCTAAAATGCCTTAATTTCAAATACCAACTTGCGACTGATCGACCAAGTTTTCAGGTGGCCAATTTTCTAATCTCATACCCAAAGATAATCCTTTGATTGCTAATATATCTTTTATTTCAGTAAGAGATTTTTTACCTAAATTTGGAGTACGTAACAACTCCACTTCGGTACGTTGAATCAAATCACCAATGTAGAAAATATTTTCAGCCTTCAGACAGTTTGCAGATCGCACGGTCAACTCAAGATCATCAACTGGTCTTAATAATACAGGATCAAAAGATTGCTCTTCAACCACAACCTCTTCCAACACTTGATCTTTGACTTTTTCAAAGTCAACAAAGACTGAAAGCTGATCATGTAATATTGAAGCTGCATGCTTTATAACTTCTTCAGGATCTACTGTGCCATTCGTTTCTAATTCAATAACAAGTTTATCGAGATTAGTTCTTTGCTCTACACGTGTACTTTCAACGTGATAAGCAACTTTAACAATTGGACTATAAGC
>CAIZCB010000220.1 GCA_903931355.1 uncultured Pseudomonadota bacterium | reverse complement strand
CTATATCGAAGTTTGCGGTTTCAAAATCGAAATCGACCGCACGCTCAAAACTCAGGCTACGGTCAGCGATGTTTTTAGCGTTTTTAATGGGGTCGAATTCAATAATCATAATTTTATTGTAGTTACAAATAGTGAGTTGAGCAATTATTTTGTCACTACGATTAATGCCGCCTTGATTCTTGGTTAAGCACTATCAACGAGTTGAAAACTCTCAATACCCCTTCGGCAACCGCTCCACCAATTCATCCCAACTAATCACAATCTCCGGCAAAATGCTCACCGTGGTTTGACCTTCTAATCTCGATAATACTGGTTTGCCGTATTCGCCGTTTTCTAAGCGGTAAATGGTTAAAACCTGATCAACCGGATGCACTAGCCAATATTCACCAACCCCGTGGCGTTCGTAAAGATTGCGTTTGGTGATTTGGTCGCGGCTGGCGGTTGACGGGGAAAGCACTTCGACTATCCAATCTGGTGCGCCGCGAACTCCGCGTTTATCAAGCTTGTTGCTGTTACAAACCACAAACAGATCGGGTTGCACTACGGTGTCGATTTGATCATCGGCTTCGTTGTGTTTGGGGAGGCGGACATCAACGGGGGCCATGAATGCGCGGCAAGGTTTGCCTTGTAATGCTTGCCGAATTTGGAAATAAATTTCTCCAGCTACATCTTGATGAGCTAAATCCGGCGCAGGTGACATCATAAAAGCCTCTCCATCAATCAGTTCGTATTGATCATCGTCAGACCAAGTCAAATAATCGCTGTAGTTGTAATGCTGTGTGTTTTTAAATGCTAAAGCCATAAATTCTCCAGCGGGTTTTAATAACAGTATCGATTGGCCGCAACAACAAAATTGTCTGATCCCGCGTCTAATTTTGTCGCTGTTCGGCCTGTTCTGCTTCCCAGCCTTTTAATGCCAGTAACACAGCCCTTGGTACCTGACGAGCGCCAGAACCATAAGCGCTAACCGTTCTAGGGGTTAAGCCCAAAGCATTTGCCGCTTGCGCCAGACTTAAACCATGTCTTTCCCGCCAACCAGTAAATAAGCGGGTAGCTTCATTCGGTGCATTCTGTGCTTGTGCATCCAGCCACAAAGTATCAGCACCAATTTGAATATCCAGCTCAGGCCACTCGACTGTCCAACCTTCACCTTCAATGACTTCAGCTTTGCTAAATTCTTCAACAGCTTGCAATGGCTTCAAGCCGGGAAACTTATCAAACGCATCAGCTAGGGACACGGTAAAAATACCACCATCGATAAAAGTCAGTTTTAGTCGATATTCTGGTAAGGCCTCAACCGCTTGCAAGCGGGGGCGTCTCATCGTTGCCATATTTTCCACTCCTCAATTAACTCGCTCTGATTAGCCACTAGCCAGCTTTTAACTTCGCGAAGCAGGTCACGCGGCACATTGCCTGTCACCAGCTCTAATGTTACCAAATCAAATGTCGCATTCACTTCGCCGCCTACTAAATGCACATGCATAGGCTCGTGATCTTTTTCACGAAGTTGTAGGCGGTATTTGTTACGAAAACGTTGTTTGGTGGTCATGCGCCGGTAATATAAAGCCCTAAGTTCGAATAGCAAAGCCTATTTGATGAACCTTTTACTCAAAAAACCGCTTCAAATAAACCCCAGTATGCGACTGTGGGTTGTCAGCAATTTCTCTTGGCGTACCTTCCGCGACTAAAGTCCCGCCGCCGCTACCGCCTTCTGGCCCCATATCCACCAACCAGTCAGCGGTTTTAATCACGTCCAGATTATGCTCGATGATGATCACGGTATTGCCGTGGTCGCGTAGCTTGTGCAGCACGGTGAGCAGTTGCTTAATGTCGTGGAAATGCAGGCCGGTGGTGGGTTCGTCGAGAATGTACAGGGTGGTGCCGGTGTCGCGTTTTGATAATTCTTTTGCCAGTTTCACCCGTTGCGCTTCACCGCCGGATAGCGTTACCGCGTTTTGACCCAGCGTGATGTAACTCAAGCCGACATCCATTAAGGTTTGCAGTTTGCGGGCTAAACTTGGTACGGCGCTGAAAAATTGCAGCGCATCTTCAACTGTCATTTCTAGCACTTCATGGATGGTTTTGCCTTTGTAACGGACTTCCAAGGTTTCGCGGTTGTAGCGTTTGCCTTGGCAAATATCGCAGGGCACGAAAATGTCGGCTAAAAAGTGCATTTCTACTTTAATTACGCCATCGCCAGCACAGGCTTCGCAGCGGCCACCTTTGACGTTAAAGCTGAATCGCCCAGGTGTGTATCCGCGTGAACGCGCTTCCGGTGTGGCGGAAAATAATTCCCGCACGGGGGTGAAAATCCCCGTGTAAGTGGCTGGATTCGAGCGCGGGGTGCGACCAATCGGGCTTTGGTCTATATCAACGATTTTGTCGAATTGATCCAAGCCTTCAATCGCATCACACGGCGCGGGAATACAGCTGGCGCCGTTGATTAAACGTGCTGCATGGCTGTACAAAGTATCGTTAATCAACGTCGATTTGCCGGAGCCGGAAACGCCGGTCACACAAGTCAACAAGCCAACTGGGAAACTAACATCGACATTTTTCAAATTATTGCCGCTGGCGTTGCGGATGGTGATCAGCTTTTTGGCATCGCGCGGGGTGATATTTGCCGGTACTTCAATACTCAATGCGCCCGACAAATATTGACCTGTCAGCGAATTGGGGTCAGCGAAAATCTGTTCTGGCGTGCCTTGCGAAACAATTTGCCCGCCGTGAACGCCCGCACCGGGGCCAATATCGACAATGTAATCAGCGGCACGAATCGCGTCTTCGTCATGTTCGACCACAATCACCGTGTTGCCTAAATCGCGCAAGCGGAACAAGGTGTTTAGCAGGCGTTGGTTGTCGCGTTGATGCAAGCCGATTGATGGTTCATCAAGCACATACATCACGCCGACCAAGCCAGCGCCGATTTGGCTGGCGAGTCGAATCCGTTGCGCTTCGCCGCCTGATAAGGTGTCAGCGCTACGGTCTAAGGTTAAATAATCCAAACCAACATTGACCAAAAACTCCAAGCGTTCCTGAATTTCTTTGTTGATTTTGGCGGCAATTTCACCGCGATGGCCGGGGATTTCCAGTTGTTGGAAAAATGCCAAAGTTTGTTTAATCGGTAAGCGGGTGATGTGGTGTAAAGGCGAGTCGGCAACAAACACATTGCGAGCGCCTAAATTTAACCTTGCGCCATTGCAACTGCTGCAAACTTGCTGAGCTAAATATTTGGCCAATTCATCACGCACCATTTGCGAATCGCTTTCGTGATAACGGCGTTCCATATTAGGAATAATGCCTTCAAAACTATGGCGGCTGGTTTTAGCTTTACCGGTGCCCATTTGAAATTGGAAGCTGATAACGTCGTCACCGCTGCCGTACAAAATCGCCGCTTGCACCGATTTGGGAATGCTGGAAAACGGCGCTTCGGGGTCGAAGCCATAATGTTCGGCTAAGGCGCAGATGATTTGGTAGTAATAAGCATTGCGTCGATCCCAGCCACGCACCGCGCCGCCAGCCAAGCTAATTTCTGGATTATGCACCACCAATTGCGGGTCAAAATTTTGTCGTACACCAAGTCCGTCACAGCTGGGGCAAGCGCCTTTGGGATTGTTGAATGAGAAAATTCGTGGTTCCAACTCGCTCAAGCTATAGCCGCAATGCGGACAGGCGTAGCGTTCGGAGAATAATAATTGCTGGTCGTTGTCCATCGAGGCGGCAATCGCCAAACCATCGGATAAACGCAAGGCGGTTTCAAACGATTCGGCCAAGCGCAAAGCCATGTCATCGCGGATTTTGAAGCGGTCAACAATCACCTCGATGGTGTGTTTTTTCTTCAAATCCAATGCGGGTGGTTCGTCTAATTCGTAAATCTCGCCGTCAATCCGCGCCCGTAAAAAACCTTGGGCTTTTAAATCTTCCAACAGTAAAACGTGCTCGCCTTTGCGGTCGTTAATCACTGGCGCTAACAACATCCAGCGTTCGCCTTCCGGTTGCGCCAACACCAAATCGACCATTTGGCTAACGGTTTGCGCTTCTAAAGAAACGCCGTGTTCAGGACAGTGGGGAATCCCGACTCGGGCATATAGCAGACGCAAATAATCATAAATTTCGGTGATAGTGCCGACGGTGGAGCGGGGATTATGCGAGGTAGATTTTTGCTCAATCGAAATGGCCGGTGACAAGCCTTCAATATGATCGACATCTGGCTTTTCCATCATCGACAAAAACTGCCGTGCGTAAGCGGATAGGGATTCAACATAACGCCGCTGGCCTTCGGCGTAGATAGTGTCAAACGCCAACGACGACTTCCCCGACCCCGATAAACCGGTAATCACGATCAAGCTATCGCGTGGAAGGTCTAGGTCGATGTTTTTAAGATTGTGAGTACGAGCGCCACGAATGCTAATGGTGTCCACTGAGCTAACTTCCTGCAACAAGATAAACCCATACTATACGGGGCTTTGCGGGGATTAGGCAAAGGGCGCTTAACAATCGCTAAAAATATTGGCTAATTGGCATTGGCATCAATCTAGTCCTTAATCACAGTGTAAAGATACGCTGTCAATGCCATTGTAATTACGGGTGAAGCTAAGTTGATGACTTATAATGTAAAAAAGTGTAATATCGTATTATTGTTAATAACTTAAAAAATTGAGAGCGATTGCCAAGCTTAAAGATTAGTGGTGATTTTCTTAATTAAATAAACTATGTCTGCTTATATTAATATTGTTGTTATTGAAGATTACAAGCCTCTTTGCGATATGTTTGTCTATTATTTATCCAATAATGGCTATTCGGCGGTAGGTGTTGGCTCAGCCTTGGAGTTAGATGGTTATTTTGAAAATAATTATGCCAATGTATTGATTCTTGATATTAATTTGCCAGGGGAGGATGGCTTTAGTATTGCTAGGCGCTATAGAGCTGCTCATCCAGAAATTAATATCGTTATGTTAACTACTAAGCATGAAGTTAAAGATAAAGTTGTAGGTTATGAAAGTGGCGCTGATATTTATTTATCGAAACCCGTTTCTGTTGAAGAATTGTCAGCGGCTATTTTTAGTATTAAAAGGCGAATTTCTTATAGTGTTAATCAAGTTAAGTTTAACCTTATAAAAAGAGAAATATCGAGTAACCAACAGTCAGTTCAGTTGACGAGGCAGCAAGCAAAAATATTAAATGGTCTTGTTGAAGCGAGAGAAAACCGCTTGAATCATCAAGAATTGTTAGAGTTAATTAATAAAAGTTATTCTGAGTCAAATCAAAAGGCACTTGCTGTTTGTATATTTCGTCTTAATAAAAAACTCTTAGAAATTGGATTGGATGACATTACTATTAAAAGCGATTGGAATCAAAGTTATCAACTCACCGAAAAAAATATAATCTTTCAAAAGTCTTAAAGTGTTGTTTAAAAGTGATGAAGATAGCTTCAAAGATTGAAATGTCGAGAGTTTTTCAGATTATTGGCTTACTAATTTTATTCT
>CAIZCB010000219.1 GCA_903931355.1 uncultured Pseudomonadota bacterium | reverse complement strand
GGCTCCGTTCAGCCAACGCTCAAACTATTCCCTAAAAAAAATCTCCCATAACCTTCCCATTACAGCCCCGCCAAATTTCTGGATACTACGCCACATGTTGAGACGGCAGCTTGTTAATACAACTCGTAACCATGATTTCAACAAACCATACCAATTAACTATTTAAACTAATTCAACCTTCAAAAGGAGAACAAAATGAGTGAACGAAATGCAACTTACGTGGCTGGAATGGGTGTAGGTGCGGGTTCTATTGGTAGTGTATCTGCCGTTGCTGGGTTGGGTGTTCCCGGGCTTGGTGCAACAGGTATAACCTCCGGTCTAGCTGCTATTGGTAATATTGTGGGGGGGTGGTATGGCTGCCGGTTTGGGGGTGACTGTGGCTGCTCCAGTTGCAATAGGCGCTTTGGCATATGGGGTTTACAAATGGTTTGAGGATTAAATGACTTGTCATTTTTGCAACCAGTAAAGTATAAACGTTAGACAGTTTATATTTATAGTCAAGCCTTTCTTTTTTTGGTTGATGACTTGCAATCCTTATGTAGATAAGAAAAACAACCGATCACTTGAAATTAAATTTTGGAATTTTAATTATTCAGATAAGCCTTATATGCTTGAATTAGCAAGAAATATTTACCACTGTAGTTTTCCTGAGGCCTAACCCATGACTACCGTACAAACTCAAATCCCCGATCAATTGTTACAACAAGCTCAATATATGGTGCAGCAAGGTTGGGTTGCCAATATTGATGAATTAATTGCTGAATCGATGCGGCGTTATCTCGAATCACACCTAGAAACTATGACTGAGCATTTTATTCGAGAAGATGTTCAATGGGGTTTGTATGGGGAAGATTGAGCCTGTTGTTATTGCTGATGCTGGACCTGTTATTCATTTGGATGAATTGGGGTGTATTGATTTATTAGCTGATTTCGGTAGGGTGATTATTCCTCACGCTGTTTGGTTGGAAGTCCAAAGACATAGACCCTTAGCCGTTGGCTTATACAGGTGATTGGTTGATTTGCCAGTCTCCTAGTCAAACCTCGCCAGTTGTTAAAGCCTTGACGCCTCTTTATAGCTTGCATATTGGGTGAGCAGGAGGCTTTACATTTATGCGCTGAGCTTGGCGATTGTTTATTGTTGACTGATGACACAGCGGCTCGGCAAGCGGCTAAAAGTTTGGGTATTGCTATTCATGGCACATTGGGTGTGTTAATCCGAGCTATTCGTCGGCAGAGCTTAACCAAATCACAGGTGATAGCTTTGTTAAAGGAAATTCCGAATCGGACTACTTTGCACATCCGTCCAGCTTTGCTAAATCAAGTAATTGCAGATGTAGAAGCCAACGCTAAATAAGCGGGTTTCCTAACCATAAAACAATTGTTATTGATATGCCACAAAGTTCATTGAAAACCCTAATTACCTTATTACCCCGCTTCGCCGAAGAAGAAAGCGATTTCTACACCGTACCGCGTGAAACTTTAATCGCTGCATTAAGCCAACACGCGGAACCGGCGATTGCTGAAAACACCGTGGCTTTAGTCGAAAACTTGCTGGATAGCTTGGCGGTTTTGAATGGCGATTATTTGGCTAATGGTGAGTGGTGTTTTGTGTCGTTTCCGGCGCAGTTGATGGCGGTGTCAGTGTTGACGACTTTGGCGGATAAACAATCGCGTTGGTTTGCGCCGAAGTTTTGGAATACGCAAGGCATTGATAACGCCAAAAAAGACCAGCAACGCGATGTTTTAAGGACGATGGAACAAGCCCGTTTTCAACATCACGCCAGTCAGCAAGCCCAGCCGATTCGCTATTGTTATGTGGCTTGGAGCATTATCAAGCTTGACGGGCAGATTTTGTTTTATCAGCGCGAAGACACTAAAAAACGTAACGATCCGGCGGCGGGCGATTATGGTTTGATTGGTGGTCGGGCGAATCAAAACGATTTGGCGGATGTTACTGATACAGCGGCATTGTTGAATCACTTGCAAGCGCCGGATTCTGAGGCGGTGCAGCTGGCTTTACCGACCACCTTAAAACGCGAGTTAGGCGAGGAAGCGGGTTTATTGTTTGATGCGCATTATCAATTTCAGCTTTGGCGGCAGTTACAGCCCTATCAACAAGTCCAAGGCGCGGCACCCAATCATGCTTTGACTGAATATTATTTGTCGATTTTCCAGATTGAATTAACGCTGGCTGGTTATTTGTTTTTGCGGCAGCGGGTTAAAGAGGATGAGCGCTTGGTATGGTTTTCGATAGCTGATATTGAAAACGGTGCGACTGCTGATGGCAAGATTCCTTATATCAAAGCGCTTTATGATGATTTTGCGGGTGATAAAGCCGCATTGGTGGCGGCTTTGTCGGCTTTGCCGGATAGTTTTTCACCAGCTTATTTAGTCGATAAAACCGATTTTGCTATCAGCTTGCCGAGCGATGCCGAGCAAGCGGTGTTGACGTGGAAATTGGGTAAAGACAAGCCGTTAAACCAGTCGATAAATCAACGCCAATTGGCTTTGGTTTTAGGCTTGGCGGCGCATTTGCGCGGTTTTGAGTTAATGCCAGAAACGGGGCTGATGTTGCATCCGCATGGTTGGGTTGAGATTGAGCCAACCGACTCGCTGGCTTTAGAGCTGCAAGCTTTAGCGGCTTATTTGCGTGAAAGCGATTTACGGGTGGAAAGTTATCTTGATCGCTGGTTTCGGTTGTCGATTACTCCAGCCACGGTGTTTTTTGCCGATAGTTTATTTTGGGTGCTGGTTAATGCTGATGATTTAGCCAGTTGCACGAAAAGCAAAATGCCTTTGACGATTGAACGTCAGGGATTTGCGACGGCTTTGGGTTGGGTGTCGTCTCAAGTTGAGGTGTTTAAGTTAACGCTGGATTTTGTCGGTGATTTGATGAAGCTGGCCAATCAAGCCAAGCCGGATGCTGATGAACAGGCGGTAAAAATCGAAGATGCTTATAAAAAAGGTTTACACAAAAAACCAGCCTTTAGCGAACTCGGTTTGCGGCGTTTGATTCGCCGAGAGGACGGCGAGATTAAAGTGGTTTTGGCTTTCAACATTAACTAATCAATTTTTGAGAATTTTATGCGAATCTTGTTCGTTTGAATTATTGTGGTTACAATAATTTTATGATGATTACTTTTGATCCATCTAAACGCGACAAAACCATTGAAGACAGAGGTATTGATTTTGTTGATGCCGCGCATGTTTTCGCTGGTTTGACGCTAGAATTTGAAGACAACCGTAAAGATTACGGCGAAACCCGATTTATCACGATGGGGCATTTGCAAGGCCGTATGATGGTTGTGGTCTGGATTCCGCGTGGCGCGTCACATTATTTCTATGAGAAAAGCCAATGAGCGCGAAACTAACAAATATCACCAGCAATTTAAGCAAGATTGACTCACACCTTATTACAGCCGAGGAATACGATGAAATCCCAGAGCTGACTGATGCTTTTTTTGAGCAAGCCGATCAATATCGGGGCGGTGAACTAATTCGCCGAGGCCGTCCTAAGTTAGAACAGCCTAAGTTAGCGATTACTGTTCGCTATGATGCTGAGGTGATTGAAGCGTTTAAAGCTACCGGTCGCGGTTGGCAAACCCGTATGAATGATGCTTTGAAACAGTGGTTGAGGGAGCATTCGGCGGCTTGAAATGACTGAGCTGATCTTGATTTTGGCGTTGAATTGAATGCTCTTCGGAGATTAACGCTGAAATTAGCTTTTTTATTTGTACTTCCTGCCTTCGAATATCCATACACAAAAACTAATCAATTTTTGAGAATTTTATGCGAATCCTGCTGGTCGAAGATGATGCAGTATTGGGTGATGGCTTGTCTTTAAGTCTTAGCGACTGGGGATTTGATGTCACCTTAGCTGTGACTGGCAATTATGCAACTAGCGCTTTAAGCACCCAGCCGTATGATCTGGTGATTTTGGATTTGGGTTTGCCTGATATGGATGGTTTAGAGGTTTTACGGCAGTTGCGGGCGCGAAAGTCGGCGATTCCTGTGCTGGTTTTGACGGCGCGTGATGGTTTGAGTCACAGGGTGAGCGGTTTGGAGTTGGGTGCTGATGATTATATGACCAAGCCTTTTGAGTTGCGCGAACTGGAGGCTAGGGTTAAAGCGTTGTTGCGTCGTAGTCATGGCGGTTTTAATCACGATATTCGCTTTGGTCGTTTGGTACTTAATCCACTTAATCAGCAAATTAAGGTCGATGATTGGCCTATGCTGTTGCCGCCTAGAGAATATGGGGTGATGGAGGCTTTATTGTTACAAGCCGGACGGGTGGTTAGTAAAGATAGCATTGCTCAGCGGCTGGCTTCTCATTCTGATGATTTGGCTGATAATGCCATCGAGGTTTATGTGCATCGATTGCGTAAACGACTGGAGCCTTTAGGTATCAGTATTAGAACTGTGCGCGGATTGGGTTATTTATTGGAGCAAAATCAAGATGAATAAAGCTCAGAGTCTGCGAACAAAGCTACTGGCGCGTCTGACATTGCCGTTGGTTTTGGTGGTGTTGGTTGATGCTTCGGCTTCTTATTTTGTGGCCTTACATTATGCTGATTTGGCATATGACCGTTGGTTGTTGGATTCGGCAAAATCCCTAGCTCAAGAAGTTAAGACTAAGCAAGATCATGTCAGCTTTGAATTGCCGCCTATCGCGGTGGAAGTGTTTCGCTGGGATGATGTTGATAAGACTTTTTTTAAAGTGGAATCCGAGGCTGATGGTTTTTTGGCGGGCGATGAAAAATTGCCTAGTCCGGTGATGGCTAATTTGATGACTGATGAGCCGTGGTTTTGGGATGGTGAAATTGATGGTCAAAACGTCAGAATTGTTTCGGTATTAAGCAAGCAAGCGCCACAGGCTGAGCATGTGGTGATTTCGGTGGCGGAGACTTTGAACAAACGCCGCAGTATGATGCATGAAATTCTGCTGGCTGATGTTGTGCCGCAATTGTTGCTGGTTTTTATTGCCTGTTTTTATATTTGGGCT
>CAIZCB010000218.1 GCA_903931355.1 uncultured Pseudomonadota bacterium | reverse complement strand
TGCAGTCAGGCGCCCAAAATGTCACTAAAACAGGCTTATCTTTTAAATCAGCCAAGTTAAAGGTTTCGCCTTTTAGGTTTTTAAACACAGTGTTGGGCATGATTTTGCTGGCTTCTAATTGCCAATAGCCGATGCAAGCAGCGATTATCACTGCAAATAGAATTGAAAATTTGAGCTTTAAGTTCATAAGTCGCTTGGTGAAAGCCTATGGTTGGTTGATGTTAGTGCAAAGCTGTTAAAATGGCTATTTTATCGAGTTATTCTCCGTTTTTAATGCAAATGCTTGCTATAGGTTGTGATTTTTATGAGTTTTGATGTCGTATGTTTTGATTGTGATAGTACTTTAAGTCGAATCGAAGGCATTGATGAATTAGCAAGGCAGCACGGACTTTTTGATAAGGTGGCGGCGTTAACTGATGCGGCGATGAATGGTGAGTTAGCTTTAGAAGATGTTTACGCTAGTCGCTTGGATCTAATTCGTCCTAATCAAGCAGCTATTGATTGGCTCGCTGGTTTGTATATCGAAACCATTGTTGATGGCGTTAAACAAACTATCCAGACTTTGCAGCAACACAACAAACAAATTCATATTATCAGCGGCGGCTTAAGACAAGCGATTTTGCCTTTAGCGGATTATCTATCGATTCCTGAACATCAAGTTCATGCGGTTGATGTGATATTTGATCAGCAGGGTGAATATCAAGATTTTGCCAGACAATCGCCTTTAGCGATTAGTGGCGGCAAGGCGCAGATTTGTAAAACCCTGATTCAAGCGAATCCATCGCTGGTGATGATAGGCGACGGTAAAACCGATCTTGAGGCGAAATTGGCTGGGGCTTATATGATTGGTTTTGGCGGTGTTGTTAGACGGTCTTTAGTAGAAAGTCAGTCTGATCAATATGTTAGCGATGCATCGCTAACCGCTGTGTTGCCTTATCTACTGTAATTTATTGAATAATCGAATGATAATCTGAAATTTTCAAAACATTTTAGAGGGAAAAATGGCTGGGCATAGTAAGTGGGCAAATATCAGGCATCGTAAAGGCGCTCAAGACGCCAAACGTGGGAAGATTTTTACCAAATTGATTCGTGAAATTACCGTTGCGGCGAAAGGCTCAGGTGGCGGTGATCCTGCTAATAATCCCAGCTTGAGAACCGCGATTGATAAAGCGCTTGGCGCGAATATGAAGCGCGATACGGTTGATAACACGATCAAAAAAGCCATTGGTGCTTTGGATGGTGTTCATTATGAAGAAGTGCGCTACGAAGGTTATGGACCAGGCGGAACGGCTGTGATGGTGAATTGCTTGACCGATAATCGCAATCGTACCGTGGCTGATGTGCGTCATGCTTTTTCTAAAGCGGGTGGCAATTTAGGGACAGATGGTTCGGTAGCTTATTTGTTTCGTAAAGTTGGCATTATTAGCTATTCGGCTAGTGTTGATGAAGATGCGATTATCGAAGCGGCAATGGATGCTGGCGCTTATGATGTGATTAGTAATCCTGATGGTTCGGTTGACGTGTTTACTGCGCCTGAAGATTATTTAAGCGTTAAAGAGGCAATGATCGCTGCTGGTTTTGAGCCGGAAAATGCCGAAGTCACCATGCACGCTGAAGTCAAAACCGAGCTGGATGCCAATGATGCTGAAAAAATGCTGAAGTTGATTGATAGGCTGGAAGATTTAGACGATGTGCAGGATGTTTATTCTAATGCCGATATTGGCGATGAGATTATGGCGGCCTTGGGCGATGCGTAAATTGATTTTAGAAGCGATTAGCCGTTGAGCAGAATTCTTGGGATTGATCCTGGTTCGAGAATTACCGGTTACGGTGTCGTGGAAATTGGCGCAAGAGGTGTGGCTCGCTATGTTGCTAGTGGTTGTATACGGATGAAAACTGACGATTTTCCTTCGCGACTTAAACAGATTTTCGATGGCGTTACCGAAATTATCGAGCTGTATCAGCCGCAACAAATGGCTATTGAGCAAATATTTATGCACAAGAATGCCGATTCGGCGTTGAAATTGGGTCATGCACGAGGGGCAGCGATTTGTGCGACACTTAATCAACAAGTGCCGGTGTTTGAATATGCTGCGCGACAAGTGAAGCAAGCTTTGGTGGGTAAAGGTAGTGCTGAAAAACAACAGGTTCAGCATATGGTGAAGATTTTGTTAAGCATACAAGGTGATATGCAAATTGACGCCAGCGACGCGCTCGCTGTCAGTCTTTGTCATTGTCATTATCAAGAAACCGCTAAACGTTTACAGCAGGCGCAAATATGATTGGTTTTCTGCGTGGCAAATTGATGCACAAAGCGCCGCCGCAATTATTATTGGATGTTAATGGCGTTGGCTATGAAATCGAAGCGCCAATGACGACGTTTTATGATTTGCCAGCATTGGGGCAAGACGTCAAACTGCATACGCATTTGGTGGTTAGGGAAGATGCCCATATTTTGTTTGGTTTTGCCAGTGAAACGGAGCGCTTGCTGTTTAGGGCTTTAATCAAGGTTAATGGTGTTGGGCCAAAATTAGCGTTGACGATTTTATCAGGGCAAAGTGTGGCCGATTTCTATCGTTGTGTTGAGGATAACGATGTAAAAGGTTTGGTGCGTTTGCCGGGGGTGGGGCAGAAAACTGCAGAGCGTTTGATTATTGAAATGCGTGGCCGTTTGCCTGAGTTGGATGCTTCGGTGGTATCAATTTCGTCGGTATCAAATCCAGTTCAATTAGCAAATTCGCCGAAACAAGAAGCAGTTTCAGCGCTTTGTGCTTTAGGTTATAAGCCTCAAGATGCTGCAAAAATGGTGCAGGGCATTGCCGTTGAAGACAAAAGCTGTGAAGACATTATTCGTATGGCATTGCGAGGAACGATTAAGTGATTGAAAGTGATCGATTAATCACCGCAGTTGCAGGTAATGACGAAGAGCGTCAAGATCGAGCGATTCGACCAAAGCGTTTAAAGGATTATGTTGGCCAACAAGAGTTGCGGCAGCAAATGGAAATCTTCATTCAAGCCGCGGTTTCTCGTTCCGAGGCTTTAGATCATGTATTGATTTTTGGGCCACCGGGTTTGGGTAAAACTACCTTGGCTAATATTGTTGCTGCGGAAATGAATGTCAGTATTCGTCAAACCTCTGGGCCGGTATTAGATAAGGCGGGTGATTTGGCGGCTTTGTTGACTAATTTGCAAGCTCACGATGTTTTATTCATTGATGAAATCCATCGCTTAAGTCCCGCAGTCGAAGAAGTGCTGTATCCGGCTATGGAAGACTATCAAATTGATATTATAATAGGCGAAGGCCCAGCGGCTCGGTCGATTAAGCTAGATTTGCCGCCTTTTACCTTGATTGGTGCTACAACTAGAGCGGGTTTGTTGACATCGCCATTAAGGGATAGATTTGGCATTGTTCAGCGCTTGGAGTTTTACAGCACCAGTGAGTTGGCGAGTATTGTGACTCGGTCGGCAACCATGCTGGGCATAGCGATTGATCAGGGTGGGGCGAATGAAATTGCCTGTCGTTCTCGTGGAACACCGCGAATTGCTAATCGATTATTACGCCGAGTAAGGGACTACGCTGAAGTAAAAGCTAATGGCGAGATCAGTCGTGAGATTGCCAGTCAGGCATTGCAAATGTTAAAAATCGATCAGCAAGGTTTTGATACCTTAGATCGCAAACTTTTGTCAGTGATGATTGAAAATTTTCAAGGTGGCCCCGTCGGTCTTGATACCTTGGCGGCAGCGATTAGCGAAGAACGTGGGACGGTCGAAGATGTGCTTGAGCCGTATTTATTGCAGCAAGGTTTTTTAATGAGAACACCACGCGGTCGAGTGGTTACTCACAAAGCCTATACCCATTTTGGTTTGCCAGTACCGGTTCAAGAGCCGGTCGCAGACGATATTTTTAAACTTTAATTCTGTGTAATGAACCCATTTAACTGGCCTATTCGAGTATATTACGAAGATACTGATGCCGGTGGCGTGGTTTTTTACGCTAATTATCTGAAGTTTTTTGAACGCGCAAGAACCGAAATGTTGCGACATTTAGGTTTTGAGCAAGATCAATTAATTGAAATACAAAATCTAATTTTCGTTGTCCGTTCGGTAAAAGTTGATTATCTGAAGCCGGCACGATTTAATGACCTAATTGATGTCACTTCGGCAGTGATTGAAAAGAAAAAAACCAGCTTGATATTTAAACAGTCAATTTTGCGTGAAGATATATTATTGTGTGATGCTGAAATCCGAATAGCCTGTCTTGATGCTCAAACTATGAAACCTAAACCCATTCCCACTGAGATATTGGAAAAAA
The DNA here is from genome assembly GCA_903931355.1 of uncultured Pseudomonadota bacterium. Lineage (GTDB taxonomy): Bacteria > Pseudomonadota > Gammaproteobacteria > Methylococcales > Methylomonadaceae > Methylomonas. Next base: position 2,025 of record CAIZCB010000218.1, on the reverse strand, counting down.
TAACCTGATGAATACTGATTTATCGATACTGCATTTGGTCAAAGAGGCCAGCGTTGTTGTTCAGTTTGTGATGTTTATCTTGCTTTCGGCATCGGTAGCATCGTGGACTTTTATTTTTTCTAAACGCAAAGAATTAAAGCAATCTATTGAAGTGACCGATAGTTTTGAAGACGAATTTTGGTCTGGTTTAGGTCTTGCTGAGCTATACAAAAAAATGTCTAACGATAGATTCGACCCAGAAGGCATCGAGAAAATCTTTTTAGCAGGCTACCGTGAATTTGCCAGAATGCGTCAAAAAGGTGATGTTGAGCCTGTGGTGCAAGTGGAAAGCGCACAACGGGCAATGCGGATTGAATTGGCAAGAGAATTGGATCGTTTAGATGAAACTTTGCCATTTTTGGCTACAGTAGGTTCAACCAGCCCCTATATTGGTTTGTTCGGTACGGTTTGGGGGATTATGAATTCATTCAGAGCTTTGGGTGAAATCAAAAACGCTACTTTAGCGAATGTTGCTCCTGGTATTTCTGAAGCGTTGATTGCTACCGCAATCGGTCTATTCGCTGCGATTCCTGCAGTTATTGCGTATAACCGTTTTTCAACACGTCTTGATCGATTAGCAGGTCGTTATGAATTGTTTATCGACGAATTCGTAGTTCTATTGCAAAGACAGGCGCACAGCAAATGAATGTAGGTGGCAGTAATCGCAAATCCCGCAAACGTCGTGGCCCAATGGCTGAGATCAATGTCGTTCCTTATATTGATGTCACCTTTGTATTATTAATGATTTTTATGATTACCGCGCCGCTGGTGCAAACCGGTGTTGATGTTGATCTACCACAGGCCGATACTGCAGCCGTTGATTTAAAAGATGAACCGCCAGTGATTGTTTCAATCAAAAAAGACGGTTCTTTTTATATTGATATTGGTGATCGTCAAGATGAGCCGGTCGGCGAAGATGTGTTGTATTCGCGCGTTTCAACTGTGTTGAAAAATAAACCGCAAACCCAGATTTATGTGCGCGGGGATCATCTGGTCGAATACGGCAAAATTGTCACCGTCATGGCTGCCCTAAAAGCGGCGGGTGCTCCAAAAGTCGGTTTAATGACCACTCCGCCTCCTGAAAAATAGTTAATTAGGCCTTATGCATAAATACGGTTCTTCAATGACATTGGCGATGGCTTTGCACATCGTCATTGTTCTATTGTTTAGCTTTAGTTTTGAACCTGATCCAGATCTTGTTAAAGCTGAACCTGCGCCTGAAATAATCGAGGCCACCATCTTGGATAGTGATCAAATTCAAGCGGAAGTTGATCGATTAAAACAAAATGAAGCCAAGGCAGAAAAAGCTGAAATCCAAAATCAACAACAAGTTGAAAATGCTCGCAAATCAGAAGAACAGTTGTTGCAGCAGCAAGCTAAAAAACAGCAAATGCTCGAAGAGCAAAAAGCCCAGCAAGCCCTTGAAAAAATCAAACAGGAAGCTTTAGCAGAGCAGAAAAAAGAAGCTAAGCGTAAAGAGGCAGAAAAGCTTGAAGAGGCTAAAGAAAAAAAGCTCAATGAAGAGAAAAAAGCTGCTGAAGAAAAGCAAAAACAGCAAGATATTCTGAAAAAACAAGAAGCTGAAAAAGAAAAACAACAAGCGGCTGAGCGTGAAGCCAAAGTTAAAGAACAAAAATTAGCTGAAGAAACCAAAGCCAAGCAGCAAGAGGCTGAAGTCAAAAAGCTTGAGCAAGAGAAAAAGTTAGCGGAACAGCAAAAGATTCAAGAGCAAGCTGCTGAACAAGCAAAACGCCAAGCGGAAGCCAAAGCTGAAAAAGAAAAACAGCAAGTTGCAGAGAAGCTTGAAAAAGAAAAGCAAGAAGCCTCTGAAACAGCCGCTAAAGCTAAAGCAGACAAAGAAAAACAGGCGGCCGAAGCGGTAGCTAAAGCGAAGGCAGAGAAAGAAAAACCAGCAGCTGACACAGCTGCTAAAGCCAAAGCTGAGCAGCAAAAACAAGAAGCTGACGCGGCAGCCAAGGCAAAAGC
>CAIZCB010000217.1 GCA_903931355.1 uncultured Pseudomonadota bacterium | reverse complement strand
GTAAGGCGGTTAATTGTTCGGATAACGACGAATAAACCGCTTTCGGAAACAGTGAAGCCAATTCCATGCAAGCATATTCGGGAAATAACAAAATATCGGCTTTATTGCTGGCCGCTTCTGCTACCCAGCGGCGAGTTTTCGCTTCAAAGTTAGCCCAGTTTTCTAAGAAGCTGATGTCATATTGGGCAGTAGCGATTCTAGGCATGATCTTCCTTTAACCAAAAAGTCATCGGTTTTGGGGTTTCGTGTTCATCGTCCAAATCTTTCCAGGTGTAAGTGGTTTTCAACTCAGGATGTTTGAAGTAGTGGCGTTTGTTCCAAAAAGCATCCAAAGGCACGTATTCAGCTGGACGGCGAGGGTGGTCAACAGGGCGTTCTACGCAGCAAAAACAAATATGTTTAAAACCACCTAAATCAGCGGCATGAGCTTCGCGTTGTTCAAAAAAACGCACGCCGATGCCTAAACCGCGATAGTTTTTGTTTAATACCGATTCACCGCAGTAAAAAATCTGATCAGGGTTATAGCCGTTTTCGATAAACGGTTTTTTGACTTCATCGGTTTCGTATTTCATTGGAATTGCAGTCGAAGCACCGATGATAGATTCGCCATCAAACGCCAGTACAATCACGCTTTCAGGGCAGTCGATGTAGGTTTGCAGATATTTTTTTTCATAGTCGTAATCGCCGTCGTATAAATAAGGAAAATCGCGAAAGACTTCAATTCTAAGCCGAGCAAGTTCGGGAATGTATTTAACTAAAGCATTGCCGCTCAAGCGTTCAATGCGAATATCGTTAGACATGCGTGGTTCTCTTGGTTAATGAATTAAATAAGCTGATTAGGTTTCGATAAGCGGGTGATGTGTTGCATTGAGCTTGCCGAAGTTCAAGTTTTAGAATTTACATTAATTGGAAATAGTTGAATTATACCTGTTACCCTTATCGGATTGCCTGATAACTGCCCAATAGCATCATGGAAAATAGATTAAATGTCCCGCAAGGCCAGTTTCAACTGTTGCGTTTGCCTTATCGTAAACAAGAGTTGCTTCGCGCTTGGGATGCCGCTGATGAGTATTTGCTCAATCATTTCGCCGAACATTGTCAAGCTAGTAGCCAAGCCAAAATCGTCATTGTTAATGATGGCTTTGGGGCTTTGGCGGTGGCTTTAGCTGATTACCAGCCAATTGCGATTTCTGATTCGTATTTATCCCAACAAGCGACAAAACTCAATTTAGCGGCCAATCAGCGGCTTGCCGAAGCAGTGGTTTTATTAGATAGCTTGAGTTTGCCGGTAGCTGAAATTGATTATTTATTGATTAAAGCCCCTAAAACCTTGGCTTTGTTGGAATATCAACTCCATCGCTTGCGGCCTTTGTTAAAAGCCAATTGCACGGTGATTGTCGCAGGGATGGTGAAAAACCTGCCGCCAACGCTGTGGAAAGTGTTAGAAAAATTGATTGGCCCAACTAAGCCTTCAATGGCGGTCAAAAAAGCACGGATGATTTTTGCCGAGCTTGACCCTAATTTATCAATACCAGAAAATCCCTATCCAATTGTTTATCAATTGGAAGGTAGCGAATTACAAATTAGCAATCACGCCAATGTGTTTTCTCGCGACAGTTTGGATATTGGCACACGGTTTTTACTTCAGCATTTGCCGAATAATCCAGCCTATCAAGATTTTATTGATTTGGGCTGTGGCAATGGTGTGGTGGGCTTATCGCTTGCGCTGCAATTACCGCAGGCGAATTTGTGTTTTGTCGATGAATCATTCATGGCCTTAGATTCTGCCAAGCAAAATTTTATGGCGGTATTGCCAGAAACCCGCAGCGCACAATTTATTGCTGCTGATTGTCTAAATGGCTTTAGTGCCAACAGTGCGGATTGCATCGTTTGTAATCCACCTTTTCATCAACAACATGCTGTTGGCGATCACATAGCTTGGCAAATGTTTCAACAAGCGCATAAAGTATTGCGTGTTGGCGGTGAGCTACGGGTGATTGGTAATCGCCATCTCAATTACCATCTCAGCCTTAAAAAATTGTTTGGTAACTGCCGACAAGTCGCCAGTAATAATAAATTTGTAATATTTAGTAGTATTAAATAGTCAAAAAACAGCGCTCCTTTAT
>CAIZCB010000216.1 GCA_903931355.1 uncultured Pseudomonadota bacterium | reverse complement strand
CAATCAAGCCATTAGTCATATTCAATTGCCACCGCCACCTGTAGTTGCCGCCAGCGAAGTCAAGCAAGAACAATGGCTTAGCTCATTATCTGCGGTTGGCAGCTTAACAGCCATTGCTGGTGTCAATGTCAGCAATGAAGTGACTGGCAAAATTAAAGCCATTGATTTTGAATCGGGACAAGCAGTCAAACAAGGTCAATTATTAGTCGAATTAGATGCAGCAACCGATTACGCCGAGTTACAAGGTTTACTGGCAGAGCAGCAATTAGCCCAAGTTCGCTTTAATCGCGGTGAAAAAATGCTGGATAAAAAATTCATCTCCAGTTCCGATTACGATCAAAACCAAGCCTCCTTGCAACAAGCCACCGCCGCTGTCGCTGCCAAAAGAACCTTAATTGATAAGAAACAAATTCGCGCACCGTTTAGTGGTGAACTAGGCATCCGCCAAGTTGATTTAGGCCAATATCTAGCCCCAGGCACCGCGATTGTCAGTTTGCAGAAACTAGACCCGATTTATCTCGATTTCAACTTACCGGAACGCCATATCAGCCAGCTCAGCAAAGGTCAAACGATTACCGCGACCGTACAAGCTTATCCAGAGCATAATTTTAGCGGTGAAATTATTGCCATCAGCCCAGCGATTGAAGCCAATAGCCGCGCCATTAAAGTTCGCGCCACACTAAGCAATAATGACAAACGCTTACATCCAGGCATGTTCGCGCAAGTCCAGATTAACTCAGGCCAGCAAAACACGGTATTGACCTTGCCTGATACGGCGATTACCTATAATCCTTATGGCAACTCGGTATTCCTAATCCAAAACGCCGACAAAGGCCATGTCGTCCAAAACCGTCAAGTCGAAACTGGCCAAAGTAAAGCGGGCAGGGTAGAGATCATCAGCGGCCTGAATGCCGGTGATAAAGTGGTGAGCGCTGGACAAATCAAACTCCGAAACGGTATTCCGGTGACGATAGATACCCAACCAGCTCCAGGTGAGCGGGAGTAATTCGTCGTGAAATTTACCGATTTATTTATCCGCCGCCCCGTATTGGCGAGCGTGGTGAGTTTGCTGATTTTGGTATTGGGTTTACGAGCGATTACCGCTTTAGAACTGCGCCAATATCCTGAAACCGAAAACACAGTGGTAACTATCGCCACTTCCTATCCGGGTGCCAGTAGCGAGTTAGTCAAAGGCTTTATCACCACGCCGTTACAACAAGCGATTGCCGAAGCCGATGGCATCGATTATTTATCCTCAACCAGTCGCCAAGGCAATTCCACCATCGAAGCCCACATGCGGCTTAATTACGATGCCAACGCCGCCGTTGCCGAAATTCAAGCCAAAGTCGCCAGCCAGCGCAATGTGTTACCGGCAGAATCAGAAGATCCGGTGATTACCGCCCAAGTTGGCGAAAGTACCGCTTTAATGTACTTGGCTTTGTACAGCGAAACCTTACAAGCCGCGCAATTGAGTGATTATTTATTACGGGTAATCCAGCCCAAAATTCAGGCTTTACCTGGCGTGGGTAAAGCCAAAATGCTCGGTAACAAAACCTTTGCGATGCGAGTCTGGCTTGATCCTGATCGCATGGCAGCGTTGGGCGTGACTGCCAATGACGTCAGCGAAGTGTTACGCGCCAACAATTATTTATCTGGCGTTGGCGGCACCAAAGGCAATTACGTCAAAGTCGATTTACGCGCCACCACCGATGCTGCCGACGAACAAGCCTTTAAGCAGTTAGTGGTCAGTAATCGTAACGGTAGCCTAGTGCGCTTACAGGACATTGCCGATACCGAACTGGGTAGCGAAGATTACGACACCGTCAACTGGTACAAAGGCAAAATGGCGATTTTTATGGGCATCGAGCCTGCGCCGGGTGCTAATCCATTAACAGTCGCCAAAGCAGTCAAAAACCTACTGAATACTGAACTAAAACGCGATTTACCGGATGCGATGCAGGTGCTAGTGCCTTATGACGCCAGCCAATTTATCGAAGATTCGATACACGAAGTTTTTAGCACCTTAATCGAAGCAGTATTAATCGTTTTAGTAGTGATTTTTTTATCACTCGGTTCGTTACGAGCGGCAGTGATTCCGGCTGTTACCGTGCCTTTATCGCTAATTGGCGGTGCTTTTTTAATGTTGCTGATGGGCTTTTCGATTAATTTGTTGACCATGTTAGCGATGGTGTTGGCGATTGGTCTGGTGGTTGATGACGCGATTGTGATGGTCGAAAACATCCACCGCCACATTGAACACGGCAAACCCCGCTTACAAGCGGCTTTACTGGGAGCAAGAGAATTGGGCTTGCCGGTAATCGCAATGACCACCACCTTAATCGCGGTTTACGCACCGATTGGTTTTATGGGCGGTTTGGTCGGGACTTTATTTACCGAATTCGCTTTTTCATTAGCGGGTGCAGTATTAATTTCCGGTATCGTCGCGCTAACCCTGTCGCCGATGATGAGCGCTAAAGTCCTAAAAGACTCAGGCAAACCTGGCCGATTTGAATTGGCGGTAGAACACTTGTTTGCTCAACTCGCCAAGCATTACCTGCGCTTATTACGCAAATTACTCGAATATCCAGCGACTATTATGGGCTTTGCCCTAATGGTGTTAGCCAGTATCTATTTAATGTTCATGCTAACTAGCAAAGAACTGGCACCCACCGAAGATCAAAGCATTTTGTTCGCCATTGCCAACGGCCCGCAAACCGCGACTTTGCATTACAACGAAACCTATTCAAGAGAACTGATTAAGCAGTTTGAATCCTTCCCAGAATACAAAGAAAGCTTTGTGTTAATGGGCTTTGGCGGTGATACCAGCACCGTATTTAGCGGCTTTAAAATGCCCTCCAGTTTTGAACGAAAACGCTCACAAAGCCAAGTCCAACCAGAATTACAAGCCAAAGTCGGACAAATTGCTGGCTTCCAAACCGCCGTAGTGCCAAGACCGAGTTTGCCAGGTTCCGGCGGTGGTTTACCGCTACAATTTGTGATTACTACCGATGCCGATTACGTCCAGTTAGATCAAGTTGCTGACCAATTGCTCGACAAAGCCATGCAAAGCGGCAAGTTTGCGTTCTTAATGAAAGACGTCAACTTCAATCGCCCGAAAGCCACTTTAGTGATTGATCGTGATCGCGCCGCGGATTTAGGGATTTCGATGCAAGATATTGGTCGCAACTTAGCCACCTTAATGGGCGGCCAATACGTCAATCGTTTCAGCTTGCAAGGACGCAGTTATAAAGTGATTCCCCAAGTCGATGATTTATCGCGCTTCGACACCAGCAAACTGGATAACTACTATTTACGCAGCGCCACCGGCAGCCAAGTGGCTCTGTCATCGTTGATTAAAATCGAAAACTCGGTTGAACCCAGCAAACGCACTCAATTTCAACAGCTTAACAGCCTAACCATCAACGGCTTGATGTTGCCCGGGGTTGGCTTAGGCGATGCGATGACCGGCTTAGAAACCATCGCCGCCGAGCTGTTTCCGCGTGGCTTTAGCTTCGATTACACCGGCGAATCACGCCAATACGCCCAACAAGGTAGTGCTTTGATTGTGACCTTTTTCATGGCCTTGTTAATCATCTATTTGGTTCTCGCTGCCCAATTTGAAAGCTGGCGTGATCCATTAATCATCCTAATCTCAGTGCCGTTATCCATTGCCAGCGCCTTGGCATTTATGATGCTGGGCTTTGCCACAATCAATATTTACACCCAAGTCGGTTTAATCACCTTGATTGGTTTAGTGGCAAAAAATGGGATTTTGATTGTCGAATTCGCCAATCAACTGCAAATCGAAGCGGGTTTATCGAAAACACAAGCCATAGAACAAGCCGCAGAAATTCGTTTACGGCCCATCTTGATGACCACCGTAGCGATGATCGTCGCCATGTTGCCATTGCTGACCGCCTCCGGCCCGGGCGCGGCCAGTCGTTTTGATATTGGTTTGGTGATTGCCACGGGGCTAGGGATTGGCACCTTGTTCACCTTATTTGTAGTGCCTGCGTTTTATCTAATCCTCGCCAAACAACATCAACACGTGCCTGATGCTGAATAATCAGCATCGACTGTGATTAAATAACCGCCTTTTATGGATTACGGCATACTTAAACAGGCCGATAATCCGCCTCATTTGTTATTTTGAAGTGAAGAAAGTCTTGAAAACTCAAATTTATTTAGCCATTTTTCTAGCTGTTTTTCTGGAGTCAACTGTGAATGCACAACCACTCGATCACGCTATAGAAGAAAAAGTCCAAGCTTTGTTGTCGCAAATGACTTTGGAAGAAAAAGTCGGGCAGATGACCCAGATTGATGTCAGCGTTGTGACTGTGCCAAATGGTCAAGATGTTGATCAACCGTTTGATATGGCGAAACTCGAAGATGCAGTATTACAGCATCATGTCGGTTCAATTCTTAATGCCCCATCCACACCGAACAACAAAGCCCAACCGATTGAAAAATGGCGCAGCATGACGCAAACCATCCGCAACATGGCGGAAAAATCGCGCTTAAAAATTCCAGTGATTTACGGCGTTGATGCGATTCATGGCGCGACTTACACCGACAAATCGGTACTGTTTCCACAAGCCATCAATATGGCCGCTACGTTTAACCGTGATTTGTCATTCAAAGAAGGTGAAATCGCCGCTCGTGAAGTCAAAGCCTCGGGAATCGATTGGAATTTCTCGCCAGTGATGGACATAGGCCGTCAACCATTGTGGCCGCGTTTGTGGGAAACCTATGGCGAAGATGTACATTTAGCCAGCAGCTTAGGCAGTGCTTTTATCCAAGGCCATCAAGGTGATGATGCTTCTGCCGCCGACAAAGCGCCGACTTGTTTAAAACATTATGTTGGCTACAGCTTTCCGATAAATGGCAAAGACCGCACACCAGCTTGGATAGGCGAGCGGATGTTGCGGGAATATTTCTTGCCGAGTTTTGAAGCTGGTATCAAAGCCGGTGCGCCAACTATTATGGTCAATTCTGGCGAGGTGGATGGTATTCCTGGTCACGCCAATTACCAATATTTGACAACGATTTTACGCGGCGAATTAGGTTTTACCGGCTTTACCGTCTCTGATTGGGAAGACATTATCCGTCTTTATACCCGCGATAAATTAGCGGCTTCACCTCGCGAAGCAGTGAAAATTGCGGTGATGGCTGGGGTTGATATGAGCATGGTGCCATTTAACTTTTCGTTTTACGACTTGTTGCTGGATTTAGCGCGTAGCGGCGAAGTGCCGGTGAGTCGAATTGATGAGGCGGTCACGCGAATTTTGCGGGTCAAATATCAAACCGGTTTATTCCAACGCACTGAGCCAGAAGTTGCGGTCGAGGGCAATTTTGCGACTAAAGAAGCGGTGGCGATTAACCGCCAAGCTGCGCAAGAATCAATCGTATTAGCCAAAAACGATCAGCATTTATTACCACTCAGCAAAAAAGCCAGCATTTTAGTCACAGGCCCAACTGCTAATTTATTAAGCGTGATGAACGGCGGCTGGACGCTAACTTGGCAAGGCGACAATGAACATTTCTATCCAAAAGACAAATTAAGCTTGTTAAAAGCGATTCAACAAAAAACCAGCGGCAAAGTCACTTATGTTGGTGGCAATAGCTATCAAGAAGAAATCAACATCGAACAAGCGGTTAACGAAGCCCGCAAACACGATGTAGTAGTTTTGGCCTTGGGCGAAAACACCTACACCGAAACCAGCGGCAATATCGAAACCTTAAACCTGCCATTTCCACAAATACAATTAGCCAAAGCGATTTTTGCGACCGGCAAACCGGTGGTGTTAGTCACCTTTGGCGGTCGCCCACGCATCATCACCGAAATCGCCGAACAAGCTAACGCCGTGGTTTTAGGCTTCTTGCCAGGCATGGAAGGCGGGGTAGCGATGGCGGATATTTTATTTGGCGATGTTAATCCAAGTGCTAAATTGCCAATTTCCTACCCACGCAACACCAACGACATCGTGCTTTACGATCATAAACCGATTGAAAGCTACGAAACCAACCAATACAAGCCTTTATACCCATTCGGACACGGCTTGAGCTACACCCAGTTTGAAACCACCGGTTTGCGCTTGAGTCATGAGCAAATCAAGTTAGGTGAGGGGATTGAGGTCAGTGTTGAAGTTAAAAACACCGGCAAAATCACCGGTAAAGAAGCGGTATTGGTTTATTTGAATGACGTTGCGGCTTCAGTCACCAGACCGAGTAAACAACTAAAAGCCTATGCCAAAGTTGAACTTGAACCGGGCGAAACGCAAACCTTGAATTTTGAATTACCTGCGGAAGCGATGTCGTTTATCGGTGTTGATATGAAACGCCGGATTGAACCGGGCGAGTTTAAAGTAATGGTTGGCAATCAAACGGTGAGTTTTACTGTCAACTAGCGAGTTCAGCGAAGCTTTTGCCTTCCTTCTGATCGCTTTTGGAAAAGTATGTTTGGAAATTACTTTTCTTTTGTTATCCCGTTGTTTCGCTGAGCACGGTGAGCGCTAGTGATTGGTAGGCCGGAATAAGCGTAGCGTTTCCGGCGAAGGCTTT
>CAIZCB010000215.1 GCA_903931355.1 uncultured Pseudomonadota bacterium | reverse complement strand
GATACTTATGTATTCAAATATCATAACCGGAAAGCATTAATGGACATCATCTTTTTAGGCGGCCTCGAAATTGAAACCGTGATTGGCATTTACGACTGGGAAAGAACCATCAAACAAAAAATCTATCTCGATATAGAAATGGCGTTTGATATTAAAAAAGCCGCTGCCACCGATGATATTGCCTACACCTTGGACTACAAAACCGTTTCCGACCGGATTGTGCAATTTGTCGAATCCAGCGAATTTTTCTTAGTCGAAACCTTAATTGAAAAAATCGCCGACATTTTGCTGACTGAATTCTCAATCCCTTGGGTCAAAATCGTCCTCAACAAAAAAGGCGCTGTCAGCCGCGCCCGCGACGTCGGCATCATCATCGAACGCGGACAAAAATAAGCCATGTCCATCGGATACATCAGCATCGGCAGCAACATTGATAAGGAAGCTCACATCCCTTGCTGCTTAAACACGCTTCGCAAATTATTCGGCAAACTGACTATTTCCAGCATTTACGAAAGCGAAGCGGTTGGTTTTGTCGGTGACACCTTTCACAATTTGATCGTTGGCTTTGAATCGGATTTAAGCGCCAAACAAGTCGCGGCATTATTGCGAAAAATTGAGTTAGAGCATGGTCGCAGTCGTCAGGCACAGAAATTTTCTTCGCGCACGCTGGATTTAGATTTGATTTTGTACGGCGAGGAAATTATTGACGAGGATGGCTTACAAATCCCCCGTGATGAAATTGAACGCTACGCGTTTGTTCTCGAACCACTCGCCGAAATTGCCGCCGAACAGCGGCATCCGATTAGCGGCATTAGCTACGGAGAGTTGTGGCAAAAAGCCGATAAAACCGACTTAAAACAGCACAAAGTTCAAACCGACTGGCTTAAATAAACAAAGTCCTACCGCCATCAACGGTAATGGTTTGACCAGTAATATACGGCGCATCAGCAATCAAAAACCACACCGTTTTGGCAATGTCATCGGCATTGCCACAACGCTGTAAGGCCACTTTCTGCAAAATCTCATTTTTTTGACCGTCTGCAACATCCGCCTCAGGCCACAAAATTGCCCCCGGCGCAACCGCATTAACCCGCACATTAGGCGCCAGCTCTTTCGCCAATGCTTGCGTCATCGCCTGTAACCCCGCTTTAGCAATACTGTAAACCGGCGAACCCAATAACGGTTTTTGCGCGTAAATATCAACCAGATTAATAATGCAGCCCTGCCGCTCAAGCAAACTATCCCGCAAAGCTTGCGCCAAAAAAAACGGCGCTTTTAAATTGCTATTCAGCAAGCTATCCCAATCCGCCTCAGTCACTTGCTCAACTGGTGTTGGATAAAACTGTGAGGCGTTGTTAATTAACACATCAACCCCGCCCCAAACCGCTAAAGCCTCAGCCGCCAAACCTTGAACCTGTTCAACTTGCAACAAATCGGCATTAAATGCCACTGCCGAATTCGGTCTTATCGCATTTAATTCAGCCACCAAAGCCAAAGCTTCAAGTTGCGAATGCTGATAATGCAAAATCAGATTACAACCATGACTATGCAAAAACCGCGCACAACTAGCGCCAATCCGTTTTGCCGCGCCGGTAATCAGAACATTAGTCATTAAGACTAGCCAACAGCTTTTTGCGGATCAAAACACAAACCAACACCGAAACCACTACTGGCGATTGAGTTAATAAAAACTCAGACACAGAATGCTTGGCAACCACCTCAGCCAATGGCACCACAATCAGCATTTTGGATAACCACCAAGTTAACCAATAGCCAATCAAGCCAATAATCGACCAGTTTAAAACCGGTGCATTATTATTTTTAGCGGTCAGATAAAACCAAACCAAAGTTAAAATTCCGCACAATTTAGCCAGCAGTAACATCATTTCTCCTAATTTTTATTGTTGTTAAATAGTTTAAAGATAAAAACTTATCGCCAAATTTTATGGCTCATTTCCGGATAAGTTTTAAATTTGCACCCTGTCACCCTATAATCGAAACCGATTCAATTATCATAATAACTAGAGGATATACACAGTGCAGATTCGACACATTGCATTCACCTTAATCGCCCTTGGCTTTTCCAGCTTAGCTTGGTCGCAATCTCAACACGGCGGCCACACCGGTGGTAGCAGCAGTCGCGATAGTGGCTGCATTAAAGCCAAAGTCAGCAATTTTAAACCTGCTCACTTAGACACTATTGCCCCCAGTGGTGAATTCTCGTTCACCGTTTCTGGCAGCAATGGCCCAGGTCATATTCATGTGACAATTAGAGATCAACCCATCAATGTCAGCGTAGAAAATAAAGATACCTTTTATCTAGTAAAAGGCAAACTACCCGCCGAGTTAAAAAATGAGACCGTTCGCATCACCATCAGCGCCAAAGCTAAAAACAGCCAATGCGATAACGATACCGGCTGGTTATTAAAAGTCAGCGAATAAACCACGCTTAAAACAGAAAATGGGCATTACGCCCATTTTCAATTGCCATCAGTAACTTACATTTACCACTGTGACTCGCCTGTTTCTGGATCGTACATTTCGTGAGTAATTTTGTGACGGTTAGCGATTAACTCATCAATGCTCGGCGAATTGGTCAACGCACGTTTAATCGCCAATTTCATCGCTTCGTAATTAGTGCGATACAAATCTTTACGATCCAAATCAGGATTGGTGGCGCAAGATGGATCAATCCACAACATCGCAATAATGCACAAATCATCCGCTTGATCGCGAGGAATCACACCTTCAGCCACACTATCAATCACCGCATCGGCAACCGCAGACTGCACAGGGCCGCCTAATAATTCCACATAAGCCGACGATTTAATCGTGACTTTTGGCACCATAATCGTTGCTGGACGCACTTGTTGATTACAAGCACGAATCGCAAACATCCGAGTATGGCCTTCGGTTTGTCCCATTAAATTCGCAAAAGCATGACCCGCTGGGCCTTTAACATTGCCAATTAAAATCTCTGGCATCGCATCAGTGCCCTGACCTTCGCTAGAAAATACAGTGGCTTCGCCGGTTTTAAACCAAATTTCTGACATGAATAATCCTCGGTATAAGTTTGGAAACTCGGCATTCTATGTCCCAGCCAACTAAGCGGCAAGGCTAAAACCAAGCTAAGCCTTATTTAAAAGCATTTTCGGTTACCATTTTCAGGAAACATTTTTGTAATAAACTTGTCCATTCCACCGTCTTAACTTTTGTGAAATTTATTGCCATGCATTCCACAACCCAATTACTACTCGCCATCACCCTCAGCTTAAGCACTATCACCGCTCAAGCGACCTTGCCCACCGAATTAGAAGGCACACCAATGCCCTCTTTAGCGCCGATGCTAGAGCAAAGTATGCCGGCGGTGGTTAACATTTCCACTTCGATGAACGTGCAAGTTCAACAAAACCCATTGATGAACGATCCGGTATTTCGGCGTTTTTTCAATGTCCCTAATCAACCGCAACAGCAACAAAAAAACAGCCTCGGCTCCGGCGTCATCATCGATAAAGACCAAGGTTATGTATTGACCAATAATCACGTTATCGACAAAGCCGACAAAATCACCGTTACCCTAAGAGATGGTCGCCAGCTAAATGCCAAATTATTAGGCACCGACCCCGAAGCCGATGTTGCGGTTATTCAAATTGCTGCCGATAACTTAACCGCTTTAAAAGTCGCCAACTCTAACCAACTGCGAGTCGGTGATTTTGTGGTAGCGATTGGCAACCCATTTGGACTCGGCCAAACCGTCACCTCTGGCATCATCAGCGCCTTGGGTCGTTCCGGTTTAGGCATCGAAGGTTACGAAGATTTCATTCAAACCGATGCCTCGATTAACCCCGGCAACTCTGGCGGTGCTTTGGTGAATTTACGCGGTGAATTTGTCGGCATGAACACCGCAATTTTGGCCCCCAACGGCGGCAACGTCGGCATTGGCTTTGCGATTCCGTCCAATATGGCGATTCAATTAATGGAATCATTAGTGCAACACGGCGAAGTGCGTCGCGGTTTACTCGGCGTAAGTACTCAAGACTTAACACCCGAATTAATCAAAGCCTTTAATTTAAAAGGTCAATACGGCGCGGTAGTGAGTCGAATCGATAGCGGCTCACCGGCCGAAAAAGCCGGCATTGAACCGGGTGATATTATTTTGGCGGTTAATGGTCAAGAAATCAGAAATGGCACCAGCCAAATCCGCACCCAAATTGGTTTGCTGCAAATTGGCGACAGCGTCAACATTGACATCATGCGTGGCGATGAGCGTAAAACCGTCACCGCCACCATCGGCAAACCAAAACGCCCGCAAATCAGCGGCGACAAACTACATCCGACTTTGAACGGTGCGATTTTAGGCGGCACCACCAAAGAGCAAGTCGAAGGTGTGTTGATTGAAAAAGTCGAACCTAACTCAAAGCTTTGGAAAACTGGCCTAAGAGCCGGCGACATTATCGTCAACGCCAACCGCTATCGGGTCAAAAACCTGGATGAGTTGAAACAAGTGATTAACCCACAAGCACCGTTGTTGATTAATTTACAACGCGGCGGTGAAGCGTTTTTTGTTGTGTTGCAATAAAAATGCCGGATTTCGCTGGTAACAGATATTTAGCGTAAAACAGGTCAAAACCTTGCTTTCCCGAAAATAACCACTAGAATGCTGGCTAACAACACCCTCCACGCTTCCCACTTGAACAGCGCACCCCGGAGGGTTACTTGTTTCTGGGGTATTGAAAATTAACCGCCGACCTTCAGATGCCAAAAACTCCCTACTCAAAACCTGCGTTATCGCTCAAATCACAACTGCAACAACTCAAAGCCCGAGGAATGCAGATCGATGATGAAAATCAAGCCTTACATTATCTTGGCCATCTAAATTATTACCGTCTTGGTGCTTATTGGTTGCCGTTTGAAAAAGACCATGCAAACCATGAATTCCATAGCGGAACTACATTTGGCGATGCTTTAAATAGCTATATTTTTGATCGGGAGCTACGATTATGGTTGCTGGATGCAATAGAGCGAGTCGAAGTGTCTATCCGCACACAGTTTGCTCATCATCTTAGTTTGCGGCACGGTACGCATCCACACCTCACACCCAATTTGTTTCATAATCCTCAGCGTTATAACTACGCCTTAATTAAGTTAGAACAAGAAGTAAAACAAAGCGGCGAAGAATTTATTAAGCATTTGACGCAAAAATACAAAGAGCCATTGCCACCGATATGGGCAATGGTTGAACTTATGAGTTTAGGCCAGTTATCTCAGTGGTACGACAACTTACAAGATAGGCAAGATCGTAAAATCATTGCCGACACATACGATATTGACGAAAAAAACCTGCGTTCTTTTCTGCATCATCTGACTACAGTACGCAACCACTGCGCGCACCACGCTAGGGTATGGAATCGCGAATACACTGTTACATTGAAGATTCCTAATAAACGACCCAATACTTTGTTGACCAGTTTTAATCACGAAAAAGCCAGTGAACGAAGAATTTACAATACCTTGGTTTTGTTGGCTTATTTGATGGATAAAATCAGCCCAGACAATCTTTGGAAACAAAGGCTTGTGGATTTACTTAACGAGCATTCGGTGAATACCAAAGCGATGGGGTTTCCTAATAACTGGCGAGAGTTGCAGATTTGGAATAAAAACTAAATCACCATGCAACGGATGTGAAAAACTGCCTGATTTGAATACCCTAGAGGATTAAGGCATGAATAATATGATTACTAGCTTTGACATAGCCGAACACTTAGAAACAGAAGCTGACATTCAAGCATTTTTGCATGATGCCGCTGCTAATGGCGATGCCTCTGACTTTATCCATGCCTTATCAATCGCCGCAAGAGCGAAAGGGATGACTGAAGTGGCAAAACAAGCAGGTATCACTCTTGCCAGCGGAAAGACAGGAATTAAGTAACGCTGAGATGTTCCAACAATTTGCATTGAAATTTGGGCTGTGATAGAAAACTTTCCGTGGCTGAAACGTTTATACCTTCAAAACCACATCAAATATGGTTCAAAACCTTATCGCTAAGAAAAAACAACAATAAAACCGAGGAGACCTAGAATGAAAAAAACACTATTAACCATGACTACATTGGCTTTAGTTGCCTTAATGCCATCCCTATCAACCGCTGGCGAATCAGACACTTGCAAAGCTTGTCACAATGGTTCGGTTGCACCAGCCGTTGACGCATTGAAAACTAAATTCAAAACCACTGATGCATTAGTAGCCGGTGCTAAAAGCTCACAAAACCCGATGATGAAAGCTATCCAAGGCGATGAAGCTAAATTGAAAGCGGCTGCTGCAGAAATCACCAAATAAGACTGAACCCACGATTGGGCTGGATGACAAAATCAATCTCGTCTCCAGCCCAATTGCACTTAATTTGTTGATAACTGGCATTAACAACAAAACCACCGCCCCAACCCCAAGAAGCAATAAAAGGCCGATGTTTGTTTAGCTTTAGGGAGTAAAACCATGCAAGTCACTATTAATGCCCCAGATAATCTGCCACAAGATTTTATTCAGCAGCAAATAACAGAACTGGAAGCAAAGTTAAAACAACAAGCGAATCGTTTAATCGCCAATACGACCAATAGCGCTAAAGAACAAGCCATCATGCAACTTTCTAAACGCTGCGCCAGTTTGCCAGAACTCGACCATCGTAGCAGTGATGAAATTTTAGGCTATGCGGATAGTGGAATTGGGGTGTGGGGTGTGGGTTGTGGGGGGATGAATAATGGTTGTTGATTCATCAGTACTGTGAGTATTGTCGAGTCATGGTTATCGAATACATTCAAGCCTTCAAGAGAATCCCTCTAATGATGTTTACCAAAGCGGGACTGTAAGCTGGCAATACTTCTGAATCATCTGGCTTACCTAATTCATCGAGGGTGTCCTAGATTTTGTGTAAACGGAATTTAAATTATCAGCTCAACATCCGATCTTCAAATTGGATAGTAAACCGATTGAGAGCGGCTTTCCAGTC
>CAIZCB010000214.1 GCA_903931355.1 uncultured Pseudomonadota bacterium | reverse complement strand
CAATCATTTCGCCATAGGCCAGCAAGTTCTCACCAATTAACGGAAACATGACTTTACAGCTATCAATCTCAGCTAAAAATGGGTTACGGCGCTCACGAAAGCCCACCAAAACCCGACCTTTCTTAGCCACGTATTTAACGCCCATCCGAGCTTTACGGCGATAGCCCCAATGTGGGCCAGTTAAAGCATCCCAAATTTCAGGAATTTCCACTTTACCGATGCGTTTAAATTGCTCTTTTAGCAGCTCTTGTTTGATTTTGATTTGCTCTTCATCAGCAACATGCTGAAAGCTACAACCGCCGCAGCTACCAAAATGCGCACATTTCGGATCAACCCGTTGCGGTGAACGGCTATGTAATGCCACCACTTTGCCTTCGGCATAATCGCGGCGCATATCGGTGTAAACGAAATCGACATTTTCGCCCGGTAAGGCTTCATCGATAAACACCACTTTGTCATTAACATGGCTAACACCACGGCCATCGTGGGCTAAAGATTCAATCGTGGTGTTAACAGGTTCTTGCGGGAGTTTTTTCTTATGTGCCATGTTTGAGTTGATTAAGTTTGAAGCTGAATAAAATTAAATTAAGTATTAAGCAAGTTACATTTTCCTGAAAATCACGTAGGGTGGATAAGCGTAGCGTCATCCACCGCGAAGGCCAACATGGTGGATGACGCTGCGCTTATCCACCCTACTCGGCTTTGCCCAACAAGTAAGTTACAGATGAAATGACACTAAAAATTAGTTCGCAAAAACCCCAGTCGATAAATACCGATCACCGCGATCACAAACAATCGCCACAATCACCGCATTTTCCACTTGTTTAGATAACTGCAAAGCCGCATAAACCGCCCCGCCCGATGAAATACCGGCAAAAATCCCTTCTTTTGCTGCCAAAGCGCGAGTGGTGTTTTCCGCAGACAATTGATCAACATCAATAATCCGATCAACCCGCGTTGCATCGTAAATTTTCGGTAAATATTCCTTCGGCCAACGACGAATGCCAGGGATTTTAGAATCACCTTCTGGTTGCACGCCGACAATTTGAATCGCTGGATTTTGCTGTTTTAAATATTTCGAGGTGCCCATGATGGTGCCGGTGGTGCCCATCGAACTGACGAAATGCGTGATTTGACCGTGAGTGTCGCGCCAGATTTCTGGCCCTGTGCTTTCGTAATGCGCTAAAGGATTATCTGAATTAGCAAATTGATCAAGAATCAAACCCTTGCCTTCGGCTTGCATGGCTCTGGCTAAATCAATCGCCCCTTCCATACTGCCAGCGGCTGGTGTCAAGATAATCTCAGCGCCATACGCTTTCATCGAAGCAATCCGCTCGGCGCTCATATTGTCGGGCATGATTAGAATCATTTTATAGCCCTTAATCGCCGCCGCCATCGCCAAAGCAATACCGGTATTACCGCTAGTCGCCTCAATTAAACAGTCGCCGGGCTTAATGTCGCCGCGAGCTTCGGCGTGTTGAATCATGCTTAACGCGGGACGATCTTTAACTGAACCCGCTGGGTTATTACCTTCAAGCTTAACCAAAATAGTGTTGCTGGTTTCGCCCGGCAAACGCTGCAAACGGACTAAAGGCGTGTTGCCGACAAAAGTTTCGATAGTGGGAAAATTCATATATTAAGGAATGTAAAAAACCAATAGCGCGGGATTATAGCAAAACAGGACTGATAAGCAGCCTAGCGCAAACCTATTTAGCAACTGATAGCCCATCGTTTCTAGGTTTCACGAGGTAACGCCGAGGCAAACGCTCTGTGTGAATGTTGAGCTAGCTCAGTGACTCAATCATGTTATTTTTTGGTAATTAATCCTGCAAACACATAACCGCGACCATGCACCGTTTCAATAGGCACATCACAGTTTAAGCTGTTTTTTATTTTAGTTCGTAAGCGACGCACTAAAATCTCCATTCGCCGTGGATCATATTCCAAAGGATCCTCACCTAAAGCAATAATTAAACTGTCTTTTAAAACCAACTCAGCAGGCGAAGTGGCTAAACAACCTAAAAAAGCCATTTCCAACATAGTTAACTTAATCACTATATTATCCGGCGATTCCAATAGCCAACCAGATGTATCAAGGACCCATGATTTCATTGGCTCAATATTTAGCCGCCGATTTAAATTGTGAATAATTGCCGCCAATTCTTCCAATAATAGCGGCTTAATTAAATACACATCGGCGCCCGCTTTTAAACCATTTAATCTATCGGAAGCTTCACTTCGCGCGGTAGTGATAATTAAACCTTTTTCCTCTAGTTTGAATTCATTCAACAACGACAATCCATCGCCATCGGCTAAACCTAAATCCAACACCAAAATATCACTACGATGTGTCTGCATCCAATTTCTAGCACCCGCTAAACTACCTACTCCATCAGCAATAAACCCCGATAAATTTAGATAGCTCACCATCGCTTCTTGCAAAGCAGGTTCGTCTTCGACAACCAGAATATGGATAGGATTAGTCTGTTGAAGTTGTTGAATCTGCATAAGCATCTCTATTGTGTTTTAACCATAAACAAAAACAGCTACCTGATCCAAGTACGCTAGTTAACTCAATATAACCTCCATGGCGATTGATAATCCGTTTTACCAAACTAAGCCCAAGTCCCAAGCCTTGTATAACACTTTCTGGATTAACTCGGTAATAATCAGAAAAAATTTGTTGCTGATGTTGCTCTGCAATCCCCAAGCCATGATCAATAACAGCGATTCCCACCATTCGATCTTGCTGACGAACTTCAACCGTAATCAAACTATCTATTGGCGAATATTTACAGGCATTATCAATTAAATTTTTTACAGCCATGGTTAATAAATCGACATCAGCAAATAACTCTGGAACATCTGAATTAAATTTAACATCAAACTTATATTCAGGCTGAATAGCCTCGTATTGTTTAATCAAATCGCATAATAATTGATGAGAACTATCAGCGATAGAACTTTGAAATTCACGAAAACAAGCCACTCTGGTTTTCTTTTGTCTGGCTCGGATTAAAAGAACTCTCGCTACGCTGTGAGATT
>CAIZCB010000213.1 GCA_903931355.1 uncultured Pseudomonadota bacterium | reverse complement strand
TTAAATCGGACAAAGCAGTCTTAAACGGTACTGACTTTATCCCAGAAGATTCAATGTTAAGACGGCATTTTTATACCGAATTGGAATCCAAGCGTCAGACTTTAAAAGGTTAATGGATTGTTAGAGAAAAACCCGATTCTGCCGATTTTTTATAGTTTTCGGCGTTGTCCTTATGCTATGCGAGCGCGTTTGGCCATTGCCTATTCTGGGGTGATGGTCGAACTGCGCGAAATTGAGCTCAAAAATAAACCTGAAGCGATGTTAACCGCTTCGCCAAAAGCTACGGTGCCAGTTTTGGTGCTAGAAGATGGGTGGGTGATTGATGAAAGTTTCGATATTATGCGCTGGGCACTACAGCAAAATGATCCAGACAACTGGCTTGCTGGCTTAAATTGCGATGATATTAAACAGCTAATTGCCTGCAATGACGGCGAGTTTAAGCAAGCTTTAGATCGTTACAAATATGCTGACCGTTACCCAGAATTTCCAGAGAGCCATTATCGCCAACAAGGCGAAGTGTTTTTATCCACACTCGAACAGCGTTTAAATCAAACTGACTATTTGGCTGGTACTGAATTTGGTATCGCTGATGCCGCTATCCTGCCCTTTATTCGCCAGTTTGCTGCGGTTGATAGTGATTGGTTTAATCAAGCCGCCTACCCAAAAACACGCTCATGGTTACAGCAGTTTGTCAGTTCATCGTTATTCACTACGATTATGTCCAAATACCCAGCTTGGGAAGCGAATCAAGCTAGGATCATTTTTAATCAATAGTTTTCTCAGTAACTGTTGATTTTGGCTAATTCACCATTTTCACTGTCCGTTCACAGCAACCATCGCGAGCAACGCGCTTCAAACTCTACCGAACTTCAAATTTTAACGAGTTGTCTTGTTCGCTGGATATAATTTAGCCAATTAATAGTTTTCTCACATTTTAGGATTTGTAATGGAAAATAAAAAAATATTGAGTATTGCTGGTGGCGTAGGTGTCGGTTTTGCGATCTGGATTGGCGCTAGTATTTATGTCGCAAAAAATACCGAGTCCGAAATTAACGCCATGGTGGAGAAAACAGCCGCCGAATGCGATATGCGTATTACCAATTTACAGCATGAGCAAGGATTAATCGCATCCGCTGGTCAATTCTTGCTTCATGTTGGTGACGAATGTAATGCCGATCAATCGCAAAGAGATTGGCTAGTCGCTCAGGTTGATTACAAAATTAATAACCTAATTTTGCCTCATGCATTGATGCGGTTTGATTGGACCTTAAAACAAGTATCAACTGATTCAGGTGCTTCAGAACCGCAGATTCAATTTGAAGGAACAGGTAAAGCCTCGTTAACTAAAACCATTTCTTCTGACATTAGATCTTCGGAAATTGCCGGTTCATCTGGCGATCAAAATTGGCAAATAGATTCCTTTGTCGGCAATGTTGAATTGGCTAGTGATTCAGTTGTTTTCAATTTAAAAACTCCACGCTTAGTTAGTCGAGGTGGCGGAAGCGCGATTGATTTGCAAGGCGTCGGCGTTCAAGTCGATATGCAAAATCGTGAGCTAGGCCTTGGTAAATCAGCCTTTACGATTGACAAAGTTAGCGCCAGTACCGGTACTGCTGAAGGATTAAGTTTTATCGGTGAGACCATACAAAATGCCGATCGTTTAGAAGCAAAGTTGAGCTATGGATTACGAAATCTCGAATCATTCGGCTACAACGCCCATGATTTGGCGATGGAAGTAGTGATTAAAGGTTTATATGCTGACAGTGTTAAAAAGTTAGCGAAAATTACTGATCAAGCCTCATTTCAAAATTTGACTGCCGACGAACAAGCCCAATATCGCGCATCATTACGTCAACTCATTGATCAAGGTTTGTCGATGGGTATATCAAAACTAGGCGGTGTGGTCAGTAACGGCGTTGAAACTAGTAATCTTGATGGCAGTTTAATGGTTAATGTTCGTCCTAATAGCAATCCGAATCAGGCCAATATTCAATTAGCTAAATTACTGGAGTCTTCAGGGCAATTAATGATTAATGGTAAAGCGATTGATCCCGCGCAAAAACAACAAATAGTGCAAATGGGCTTTGCGACGGCTACGCCCGAAGGATTAAAAGCCAGTTATGAATATTCCGCAGGTATTCTAAAAACCAATGGACGGATTATTGATAGCAGCTTTATAGAAGAGCAATTAATCAGTGTTGATAGTCAGATTAATGATTTCTTGTCTGGGACAGTAAAAAGTACACCACCAGAAGAAGCCTATCAGGCTGATGCGGCAATTGTTAGTCAACAAATCGCCGAGATGCAGTCAGAAGTAGAAAATCTGCCCCTGCCTGAAATCAATGAAAATTTAGCTGAAAATCAAGATGCTAGTGCGGAACCAGCAATTGTTACCGAGCCGATTAAACCGAGTTTTGATTGTAATAAAGCCTCAAGCACCGCTGAAAAATTAATTTGTAGCTCAAGCCAATTATCGATTCTTGATGTGCAATTAAATGGATTATTCAAACAAACTGTTGCTAATGCCAGTGATCAGAAGCAAGTAATTGCATCGCAAAAAGCATGGATCAAAGAGGTGCGTGGATTATGTAGTGATGTTGAATGTATGGTTAACGCTTATCAGCAACGCTTAGATCAATTAGCAAAGCTTAGTTCTTAGTTCTTAGTTTTTGGTTGCGTGAAGTTTTCAAGCTGGGTTTATGCTGGCGCTAAACCCAGCCATCCTTCGATGAAGGAAAGTAGTGGATTGAGGTTATACTAACGCTCCAGCCAAGCCTTCCAGCAGCTGAATCATTCAGTTAAAAAATCAAAAACATCAACAGAACCAAAGTCAATGAGCTATAACGAAGCTGAAACTCGCTATTACCTAATCGATCCCGTGCTTCGCGACAAAGGTTATGATGATATAACTAAGCTTAAATTAGAAACACCTGCTCCGGTAGAAGCCATTGGCCATAAAGGTCGTCGAGCGGGTGCTGGCCGCACTGATTATCTGTTATGTGTGCAACCGCCCAGCGCAGTCAAACCGCTACCTGTCGGCGTATTGGAAGCCAAGAAAGAAAGCGCCGACCCATTACAAGGTATGCAACAAGCCAAAGCCTACGCCGAATGTAACCGATTTCATGTGCAATATGTGTTTGCCACCAATGGTCATCTGTACGGCGAATATGACAAAACCAGTGGATTACAGCACGGGCCACACCCTTTCAAAGACGATTTCCCCTCACACACTCAACTGACCCAGCGTTATTTCAATGATACCGGCATTGATTTGAATCTACCTCAAGCGGCGCTGTTGTTCACCGCCGATAGCAAAGCTTATCCTAAAAGTCGCTATTACCAAGACGCAGCAATTCGCGCCTGTTTTGAAAAAATATTGCGTTGCGAATTAGAGCAAAAACCTTGTCGAGTATTGCTGGCCTTAGCCACTGGCGCAGGAAAAACCGTGATTGCCGCTAATTTACTGTGGCGTTTGCAAGAGGCTAAGCGTTTACCTAAACCCGCTTTGTTTTTGTGTGACCGCGACGAGCTACGCACTCAAGGCTATAACAAACTGAACGCCGCATTCTGAACGCCGCATTTGGTGGCAGTGTCCGCGTTGTGGAAACCGTTAAAGGCCAAAATGCCGCCAAAAACGCCCGCGTCCATATCGCCACCTATCAAACCTTGGGATTAGATGATGAAGACACCGGCACTGCCAGTTTTCTAAGCGAACATTACCCGCCTGATTCGTTCAGCGTCATCATTATCGACGAATGCCACCGTTCCGCTTGGGGGCGTTGGTCGGAAGTATTATTGCGTAACCCCAATGCGGTACAAATCGGTTTAACCGCTACGCCTCGGCAATTGCGAGAATCCAAAACCCAAACTGCCGATGATGCTGAAATTACCGCCAATAATCTCAAATACTTTGGCGAACCAGTTTACGAATACGGCCTAATTCAAGCCCAAGAAGATGGTTATCTGGCGGCTTGTGAAATTGTTAAACGCAAAGCCAGTATCGACGACACCAAATTTACCAAAGCTGAAATCTTGGCCGCTAAGTCCATTGATATTCGCACAGGCAAACCTATCACCGAAGCCGACCTGAGCAAAGATGAATACACCGGTAAAGATTTC
>CAIZCB010000212.1 GCA_903931355.1 uncultured Pseudomonadota bacterium | reverse complement strand
TTTAACTGATTGTTTTCAATCTGTAAGTTAGTAAAAACCACCTGTTCCAACACACTGCCATCACTATGATAAGTTTCTATTTTTAATGGCAAAAAATTTTGCTCAGCAATCCAAACTTTACGCGCATAACGCAATTGATCTTTAGGTTTTATGCTGACTATCTGCGCGATCTGCATCGCCACCGACTCTTCACCCTCTAAACCGAGCAGGTAATTTTGATTAACGGCGTCCAAGCTTTGCGGGAAGTTAATAATGAATGAACTATCGACGGGGTGATGATTGATGACTTTTTGATTAGTTTCTTTGAATAAGCAACTGACTTGATTGGATTTTCGAGTAATTTCACGTAACGGTGAATTCAGCGAAAACAAGCGCTCTTGCTCTAAGCCGTTTACTAAACTGTGCTGATATTTCATGGTATCAAGCTGGCCATTTTTCATAAAAACCACCGTACCTTGATAATTGAGATTTTTCATCGCCACTTGCATTTTTTCGAGCCATTGCTGGGCTGAAGCAACGCCGTTATCAGCGTAAGCTATCGAAACCGTCAGCAATAAAGCAATGAAAATTCGGATTAACACGCTTTATTCCTGCTGATAGCCAACCACTCGGGTATAGGCTTGAGGGTAATTGCGTTGACTGACATAAACCGAGTTATCGTGAGCTTGTAGATAGTCATTCAAGTTGGTATCGACTTGAACTTGCTCTAGTTGTGGCTCAATAGCGGCAACTTGGTAAAGATCGCTGGCTTGCTGTTGTTGAGTGCTAAGCAACCAAACCACGGCGAGTAATAATGAAGCAGCCACTGCGAACAAGGCTTTTTGACGCTGGCTAATTCGTGCTTTTACTGGCAAAAGATAAGTAGGTTCACTAGCTAATCTTTGCTGAATCTTATCGACAAAAGCTGTATCCAGCGGATAAGCATTCTGTTTTTTAATGGCTTGGCTAATCAATTGATAACGCTGAAATTTGGCTTGTAACTCGGCATCGGTTTTAATTTTGCTGATTACAGCTAAGGCTTGCTGACTCTCTAATTCATCATCTAGCAATAGAGACAGTTTTTCGTTCAGTTTGTCTTGCATCAAAAACACCTTTAATTGAGCAATGGCAGTAATTTTTCATCAATCGCTTCACGAGCCCTAAAAATCCGTGAGCGCACAGTACCAATCGGACAATCCATCGCTTCGGCTATTTCCTCGTAACTCATACCTTCAAACTCCCGTAGCGTAATCGCAATCCGCATTTCTTCCGGCAACTTGTCTATCGCCGCTTGAATAACCGACATAATTTGTTCATTCATTAACAAATTTTCCGGCGTATCCAAATTTCTTAATTGCAGCGCATTTTCAACATGCTCAGCATCATCAATCTCAAGCTCGTAATCCATAAACCGCCGATTACGGGCCAGTAAATAATTTTTAGCAGTATTGATCGCAATCCGATACAACCAAGTGTAAAACGCGCTATCGCCTCTAAAATCCGGCAAAGCGCGATAAGCTTTAATAAAGCTATCTTGGGCAACGTCCTGTGCTTCGCTAGGGTCTTTGACATAGCGATTGACCAAATGGACAATCCGATGCTGATATTTAATCACCAACAAATCGAATGCGGATTTATCGCCTCGCTGTACACGAAGCACCAAATCTTGATCCAATTGTTCGCTATTATTGTGTTCGTTCACTAAACTAGTACTGATAATGGAATGGACAGAATTAAACCGCATTAGTTCTGGCAATACAAAAAAAATTACCATCCCAGCAAAACACGTTATGATTTTTAAAACCTTTATTGATTAGTCAGAACCTTACCTTGAGCAATAACAATTCAAACAACTCAGCACAGGCTTATTACGACATTCTGATTGCTGGCAGTGGTGGCGCGGGGCTTAGCTTAGCCTTGCATTTAGCCGATAGCTACAAAGTCGCAGTACTTTCCAAGTTCGAATTAACCGAATGCAGCACCTATTACGCCCAAGGTGGAATTTCTGCGGTATTTGATGATCAGCATGACTCTATCCAATCACATATTGAAGACACCTTAATTGCTGGAGCCGGCTTATGTGACCCCGAAATTGTCCGTTTAACCGTCGAACAAGGTCGAAACAGCATTGAATGGCTGCGTTTACAAGGGGTTAATTTCACCGAAGAACACACCGCCAATGGCAAACAATTGCATCTCAACCGTGAAGGCGGCCACTCTCACCGCCGCATCGTTCACACCGATGACGCCACTGGCAAAGCGGTTTCTTTATCGTTAATTGACCGCGCAAAAGCCCATCCCAATATTAGCCTGCTTGAATTCCACAATGTCGTGGAATTAATCACTGCTGAAAAACTCGGTGACGTAGAGCAACGGATCAAAGGCGCTTATGTTTTAAACATTAAAACCGGCAAAATCCAAGCTATTGCCGCCAAAATCGTCGTGTTAGCCACCGGTGGCGCGAATAAAGTTTATTTATATTCCACCAATCCACACAGCTCTTCCGGCGATGGGATTGCTTTAGCATGGCGCGCTGGCTGTCGAGTTAGCAACATGGAATTCATGCAATTCCACCCTACCTGTCTCTATCACCCCAGCGCCCGATCATTTTTAATCAGCGAAGCAGTACGCGGCGAAGGTGGGCATTTAATTTTGCCGGATGGCGAACGCTTTATGCGCCGCTACGATGAACGGATGGAATTAGCCCCGCGCGACATTGTTGCCCGAGCCATCGACAGCGAAATCAAAAAACACGGCATTGACTGCGTATATTTAGACATCAGTCATAAATCCCGCGACTTTATCCAAAAGCACTTTCCAACCATTTATATGCAATGTTTGGAGCTGGATATCGACATTAGCCAGCAACCGATCCCTGTGGTACCTGCCGCCCACTACACCTGCGGTGGTGTGTTAACCGACAGCAATGCCCGCACCGACATTCCAGGACTTTACGCAGTCGGTGAAGTCGCTTGCACCGGCTTACATGGTGCTAATCGCATGGCCAGCAACTCGTTATTAGAATGTTTGGTGTTTGCCGAACAAGCCAATCAAGATATTCGCAAACACATCGAACAAATTCCAAAACCCGGCCAATTACCAGAATGGGATGAATCGCAAGTCACCGATTCCGATGAAGAAGTGGTAATTGCTCATAACTGGGATGAGCTACGCCACTTCATGTGGGATTACGTCGGCATTGTTCGCACCAATAAACGCCTAGAACGCGCCATGCATCGTTTAGCCTTGTTGAAAGTCGAAATTGCCGAATACTACGGAAAATTCCGAGTCACCAGTGATTTATTGGAACTCCGTAACTTGGTCATCGTTGCCGAATTGATTATTCGCTGCGCCCAACAACGCAAAGAAAGCCGTGGCCTGCATTACACCAAAGACTACCCAGAAACTGACAATCAACATCCGGCACAAAATACCATTTTG
>CAIZCB010000211.1 GCA_903931355.1 uncultured Pseudomonadota bacterium | reverse complement strand
TATATTTAGTGTTAAGCGATCCCTACGGGATGACAAAAAACTGGGTCAGCAATTTCAAAGAATACTTTTCCAAAGGCAATCACATCATTTTGCGTTAAAAACATAGTTACTGCGTAACATCAGTTGGTAAGATTAAGCTCATTTCTTATCTGACCAGCCCCGCCATGAAAACCCACCACCGCCTACTGCTCAGCCTATTACTCGGCATCTGCGCCGGCCTTGCCTTACATCCTTACGCCCAACTGGAATGGCTGCAAAACTTAAATCGTTACCTGCTCGAACCGATTGGCCAGCTGTTTTTGCGGCTGATTTTCATGGTAGTGGTGCCAATGGTAATGAGCGGCTTGATACTCGGTGTGTTTCAACTCAGCAATCACCAAGGCCTAGCCAAAGTCTCTCAACGCACCTTGTTTTTTACCTTACTCGCCAGCTCAGCCTCGGTGATTATTGGCGTCGGCCTAGTCAATCTGGCGCAACCGGGCATCGGTTTAGACATTGCCCAAATCAGCGCCGACAGCAGTGGGGTAGCAAAAATCCAAACCAACGCCGCACAAGCCAAACCCATCGTTCAATCACTACTGGAAATCATCCCCAAAAATCCATTTACCGCCGCCACCCAAGCCCTAGACGGTGAAATGTTGGCACTGATGTTTTTTTCACTGGCATTCGGCGCGGCCTTAGCCAATAGCCAATCGCACAAAACTTCGCGTTGGGTCGAATTATTAGAAGAATGCTATGCCGCTTGTTTATTAGTCGTCGATACTGCGATGAAATTAGCGCCAGCCGCCGTGTTTGCGCTGGTATTTCAATCGACCTTTAAATTTGGCTACCAAATTTTATTTTCGCTAGGGTTTTATGTCTTGATTGTGGTGCTGGGTTTATTTTTGCAACAAACCTTGGTCTACAGCTTGCTATTAAAAGTCTTTACTCGCATCAAGCCATTAACGTTTTTTCGTCAGTGCCGCGACATTTACCTATACGCCTTCGCCACCGCCTCATCCAACGCCACTTTGCCGCGCTCATTAGAACTGGCGGAACAACAATTAAAAATCCGCCCAGAAATCGCCCGTTTCGTTTTAACCATCGGCTCCACCGCCAACCAAAACGGCACCGCCTTATTTGAAGGCATCACCGTATTATTTTTAGCCCAAGTCTACGGCGTCGATTTATCGCTAGGCCAACAAGTCCAAGTAGTAATGATGTCGATTTTAGCCGGCATCGGCACCGCTGGCGTCCCAGGTGGTTCATTACCGTTGATTATGATCTTAACTCAGCAAGTCGGTATTCCTGCTGAGGGTATGGGGCTGATTCTAGGTGTCGACCGTTTTCTGGATATGTGTCGCACCACGCTGAATGTCAGCGGTGATTTGGTGATTGCGGCCTTGGTGAATGAGCAAATTAGCTCGGTACAGGTGAAAGCAGAGCAAAACGGATTCACCGACGAGAACCCCGAAGATTTATTAGCCAATTTCAAACAAGAAGCAAAGCACGATGAACTTTTATGACCGCCATCAATCAGGCTGATTCCGAATTTAACGCTGTTACATTCCGGATTTAACGGGGCTATAATCCGAATTTAACGCGACTATAATCCGGATTTAACAAACCAAAATGACAACAACGTCAACCAATCAATCACCAGAAATTTTACCTCGCCACCTTTCACAATCGGTGCTGGAAGCAATGCAAGATACGCCAGCGGTTTTGATTAATGGACCAAGACAAAGTGGAAAAACTACCTTAGCCAAACAATGTGCGCCGAATTTACCTTATTACACACTTGATGATCCGACGCTATTAAACGCCGTTCGCGCTGATCCGCTGGGCTTTGTGCAACAACTGGATCGGGCGATTATTGATGAAGTGCAACGTGCACCTGAATTGTTACTGGCATTAAAACTGAGCATCGACCAAAATCGACGGCCCGGGCGTTTTTTGCTAACTGGCTCGGCAAATTTAATGGCTTTACCTCAAGTTTCAGAAAGTTTAGCTGGGCGCATTGAAATTCTGACCTTATTGCCTTTATCTCAAGCAGAATTAAATCAGCGTCCCAGCCAGTTTTTAAAATGCGCCTTAACGCAAACTTGGCCGCTGCAAGTTTCATCGGGTGTGAACAGTGAATTAACTGCACAAGTTTTAACCGGTGGCTTCCCTGAAATGCAGCAACGTAGCGAAGCGTCACGCCGACAAGCTTGGGCTAGGGCCTATACCACAACCTTGGTTGAACGCGATATTCGCGATCTTGCCCAGCTTGAACAAATTCGCCAAGTGCCACAGCTATTAGCCATTGCCGCCGAACTCAGCGGCCAATTGCTAAACCTCACCCAAATCGGTGGTCAAATTGGCTTGGATGCAAAAACGGTTGCCAAGTATCTGGATTTATTAGAACGCTTATTTTTAGTGCGGCGACTGCCTGCTTGGAGCCGTAATCATCTGAAACGATTGACAAAAACCCCTAAGCTGCACTTTATCGATTCTGGCTTGCAATCAACGCTGACTGGACTGACTGCTGATGCGGTCTTTATGGATCGTAGTCGTTTTGGCGCGACAATGGAAACCTGGGTTTATGGTGAATTATTGAAAATTTTGAGTTTGACCCCTGAACCTTGGTTTCTATCTCATTATCGGGACAACTTAAAACACGAAGTGGATTTTGTCTTGGAATCGCCATCACAACAAGTGCTGGGTATCGAAGTGAAAGCGGCGGCGAGTGTACAAGCACAAGACTTTAAAAATCTACGTGTTTTACGCGAACATTGTGGCAAGCAATTTGTATCGGGCATTGTGCTTTATAACGGAAGCCATGCTATTTCATTTGGCGAACAATTCTGGGCGATACCGTTGCAGATGTTGTAAAGCGCTCCACCTTTGCGAAGCGCGTCACTTTAATAGCAGTATCAATCTCTAAAATTATTAAACTGCAACGGCTGTTCTAAATCCTCAGTTCTCAGCATTTGGATTACTTCCTGCAAGTCATCGCGTTTTTTGCCAGTTACCCGCACTTTGTCGCCATTAATAGCCGCTTGGACTTTAAGTTTTTTGTCTTTAATCAACTTCACCACTTTTTTAGCAAACTCGCTGCTAAGGCCTTGTTTTAAGGTAATGGTTTGTTGGGCGGTTTTGCCGGTGTCTTGGATTTTGCCGGTTTCTAGGCTGCCAATATCGATGCCGCGTTTGCCCATTTTGGCGAATAAAATCGGCAACATTTGTTGGAGTTGGAAGGTCGATTCGGCTTTCATAATGATTTCTTCGTCTTTATGCTCAAATTCGGCATTCGAGCCTTTGAAATCAAAACGGGTGGAGACTTCTTTGTTGGCTTGGTCAACCGCGTTGGTAATTTCGTGACCGTCAATTTCCGAAACAATATCAAATGAAGGCATGTTGCTAACTCGTTGTAAAAATAGGGTGCGCCACTATAAAAGCCTTGAGGGGATTATTCAACCTGTCATAGCCTATTGGCCTACGTTATAATTCGGGCATTTTTCACTAATCAAGTGGTCCGAACGTGTCGACTAGCAAAAACGATGTCTCTACTTTTCAGGGCCTGATTTTGACCTTGCAAGAATACTGGTCGAATCAGGGCTGTGTGTTATTACAACCTTTAGATCAAGAAGTGGGGGCGGGGACTTTTCATCCGGCCACTTTTTTACGCGCGATTGGCCCTGAGCCTTGGAATACCGCTTATGTGCAACCTTCGCGCCGTCCAACCGATGGCCGTTATGGTGAAAATCCTAACCGCTTGCAACATTACTACCAGTTTCAGGTGATGATGAAGCCATCGCCAGCCAATATCCAAGAGCTGTATCTAGGTTCTTTGCGACACTTGGGTTTGGATTTGTTGGAACACGATATTCGCTTTGTTGAAGATAACTGGGAATCACCAACCTTGGGCGCTTGGGGCTTGGGCTGGGAAGTTTGGTTAAACGGCATGGAAGTGACGCAGTTTACTTATTTCCAACAAGTTGGCGGCTTGGAATGTAAGCCAGTCACCGGTGAAATCACTTACGGTTTGGAACGGATTGCGATGTATTTGCAAGGCGTGGAAAGCGTGTTTGATTTGGTTTGGACGCGCGGCCCGCAAGGGGTTGTGACTTATGGCGATGTGTTCCATCAAAACGAAGTGGAAATGTCGGAGTTTAACTTTGACCATGCCAATGTCGATTTCTTGTTCCAATGTTTTGACACTTACGAGCGCGAATGTTTGATGTTGTTGGAAAAAAACCTGCCACTACCTGCTTATGAAATGGTGTTAAAAGCTTCACATTCGTTCAATTTGCTGGATGCCCGTCATGCGATTTCAGTCACCGAGCGCCAACGCTTTATTTTGCGGGTGCGTAATTTAGCCAAATCGGTTGCTGAAGCTTATTACAACCGCCGCGAAGCCTTGGGCTTTCCGATTCTTGCCAGACAGGGAGCGTAATCATGACCACTAGCAATCATTTATTATTTGAACTGGGCTGCGAAGAATTGCCGCCTAAATCCCTGAAAAAACTCAGCCAAGCCTTGCTAGACAATATGTTGGCGGGTTTGAAAGAAGCTGATTTAGATTTTAGCCATGCGAAAGCCTATGCAACACCACGCCGTTTAGCAGTGATTATCGAAGACTTAATCAGCTTTCAGCCGGATAAAGTCGTGGAAAAACGCGGCCCTGCAATTCAAGCGGCATTCGATGCCGAAGGCAATCCAAGCAAAGCCGCCCAAGGTTTTGCGGCTAGTTGCGGTGCCAGCTTTGAGCAGTTAGAGCGTTTGAAAACCGATAAAGGCGAATGGCTGGTGTTTAACCAAGCGGTTAAAGGCCAAGCGACAGTGAATTTAATCCCTGAGATTATTCGTAAAAGTTTAGGCAATTTGCCGATTGCGAAACGGATGCGCTGGGGTAATTCGGATTTTGAATTTGCTCGTCCGGTGCATTGGGCTGTGTTGTTGTTCGGTGCCGATGTGATCGATAGCGAGATTTTAGGTGTTAATACCGGTCGGGAAAGCTGGGGACACCGTTTTCATGCACCGAAAGCTTTAAGCATTGCTTCGCCAAACGATTATTTAGCTACTTTGCTTGAACAAGGCAAAGTGATTGCCGATTTTGAACAGCGCAAAGTGATTATTCGCGATGCTGCTAATCAAGCGGCGGCGAAAGTCGGTGGCTCGGCGCATATTGAAGAAGATTTGTTAGAAGAAATCGCCGCTTTGAATGAATGGCCGGTGCCGGTAGTGGGCAATTTCGACGCACGATTTTTGGAATTGCCGATGGAGGTTTTAATCACCACCATGCAATCCAACCAAAAATATTTTCCGGTTAAAAATGCCCAAGGCGGTTTGTTGCCGCACTTTATTACTTTCAGCAATATCGAAAGTAGCAATCCCGCATCGATTCAACACGGTAATGAGCGGGTGATTTTGCCGCGTTTATCGGATGCAGAATTTTTCTGGAAACAGGATCGTAAACAGTCGTTGGCGGATCGAGTTGAGAGTTTATCGACGATTGTGTTCCAAAAAGATTTGGGCACTTTGGCGGATAAAACCCAGCGTGTTGTCAGTTTGTCGGGTTTGATTGCTGAGCAATTGGGCGCGGACGTGGCTTTAACTCAACGTGCGGCATTGTTAGCTAAAACCGATTTGATGACCAATATGGTTGGCGAGTTTGCTAATTTGCAGGGCATTATGGGCCGCTATTACGCTGTAGCGGATGGCGAAAATCCTGAAGTAGCGATTGCTTTAGAAGAGCATTACTTCCCGAAACAATCGGGCGGTGCAACGCCAAGCACTTTAATCGGTCAGATTTTGTCTCTGGCTGAAAAAATCGACACTTTGAGCGGCATTTTCAGTGCCGGCTTAATCCCAACTGGCGATAAAGATCCGTATGCTTTGCGCCGCGCGACTTTAGGGATTTTGCGGGTATTGATTGAAAACGGCATTGCCTTGGATGTGGTGAGCTTATTGGATAGTGCTTTGGCGCAATTTAGCCACAGCTTTAACCACGCCGAAACCCGTCAACGGATTATTGATTTTATCTTTGACCGTTTAAAAGGTTATAGCTTGGATCAAGGCTTTAGCGCCGATGAGTTTGAAGCGGTATTGGCGGTTAATCCAACCCAACCTTTGGACTTTATGTTGCGGTTACGGGCGGTGAAAGCTTTTAGACAGTTGCCAGAAGCTGAAAGCTTGGCTGCGGCGAATAAACGGATTATCAATATTTTGAAAAAATCTGATCAAGCTATCTCTGAAGAAATTGGTAACTTGGTTGAAGTGGCAGAGAAAAATCTGTTGGCGGCGGCCGAAGCCTCAAATGCTGACATTTTGCCGTTATTAGCGGAACAAAATTATCCAATGGCTTTAACTCGTTTGGCCCAGTTACGCGATCAAGTTGATGCGTTTTTTGATCAGGTAATGGTCAATACTGATGATTTGGCTTTGCGTAATAGTCGCTTGGCTTTATTGGCGATGCTGTCCAACCAGTTCTTGAAAATCGCTGATATTTCTAAACTGCAATCGTGACCGAGCGTTACCTTATCTTGGATCGGGACGGCGTAATTAACGCCGATTCCGATGCCTTTATTAAATCGCCTGAAGAATGGCTGCCGATAACCGGTAGCCTTGAGGCGATTGCCTTACTCAATCAACACGGCTTTAAAGTCGTGGTAATTACCAATCAATCGGGAATTGCCAGAGGCTTGTTTGATTTGGAGACTTTATCGGCAATTCACGCCAAGATGCAGCAAATGCTGACCGATGTCGGCGGCAAGATTGATGCCATCTATTTCTGTCCACATGGGCCGCAAGATGAGTGTGCTTGTCGTAAACCTAAGCCGGGCTTATTTGAACAATTTGCGGTGGATAAGCAAGTCGATTTGAACAATCTGTATTCGGTCGGTGATTCTTATCGCGATCTTGAAGCCAGCTTAACGGTTGGTGCAAGGCCGTTGCTAGTAAAAACTGGCAAAGGCTTAACCACGCTAAAAAACCACCCTCAACTCAATATTCCTATTTTTGAGCATCTTTATGACGCAGCAAACTACATCATCGCCCAGAGCTAATTTCAAAGTTTATTTAGGCTCCACGCTGTTTTTTATCTACATTCTGCTTTCCACGCCGCTATTTGGCTTGTGCATCTTCAGTTGTCTGTTTTTTCCTTTCCAAGTGCGCTACAAAATCGGCCAAATTTGGATTCGTTCACTGCTATATATGCTGAAGCTGTGTTGCGGGCTAAGTTATGAGGTTGAAGGCGCTGAAAACCTACCTGCTAGCGCCGCTGTGATTTTGAGTAAACATCAATCAGCTTGGGAAACCATTGCTTTACGGCAAGTGATTTCGCCACAAACCGCCGTGTTAAAAAAATCCTTATTGCTAATTCCTTTTGGTGGCTGGGCACTTGCTACTTTGAAACCGATTGCAATTGATCGACAAAATCAAAAAGAAGCGCTGAAAATGTTGCTGGAGCAAGGTCAAGCTCGATTG
This sequence comes from uncultured Pseudomonadota bacterium, assembly GCA_903931355.1. Taxonomy (GTDB): domain Bacteria; phylum Pseudomonadota; class Gammaproteobacteria; order Methylococcales; family Methylomonadaceae; genus Methylomonas. The sequence goes on along the minus strand of CAIZCB010000211.1, from coordinate 272 downwards.
GAGGAAGGTTTATCTGTATTAATTTTTCCTGAGGGCACAAGGGTTGCGCCTGGAGCAGTTAAGAAGTTCGGTGCTGGTGGAGCTATGTTGGCGCAAAAATCAGGCTTTCCAGTAGTTCCTCTGGCACATAATGCCGGTGAATTTTGGCCGCGGAATAGTTTTTTAAAATATCCTGGCGTGATTAAAGTCAAAATTGGGCCGGTTATTTCGACTACCGATAAAAAATCCAAAGAAATTAATGCGGAAGCAGAGCAGTGGATTAATCAAGCGAT
>CAIZCB010000210.1 GCA_903931355.1 uncultured Pseudomonadota bacterium | reverse complement strand
TTCAATCAATGAACGGTAACGCGCTACATCGTTGTTTTTCAAGTAATCCAACAATTTGCGGCGTTGGTTAACCATGCGCAACAAACCACGACGTGAGTGGTTGTCTTTTTTGTGAGCAGCAAAGTGTGGAGTCAATTGATTGATGTTAGCAGTCAATAAAGCCACTTGAACTTCAGTGGAACCAGTGTCAGTGTCTGACAAACGGTATGCTTCAACGATTGCTTTTTTTTGTTCTGCGGTTAACGACATTTTAATCCCTATCGATTAATGGTTTTTAAAATAACAGCCGTCTGATGACGACCAAGGTAATCAGCGATTCCACAATAGGGTGTAGAAAAGCATGATGTTTTTTATTTGAATTATCAATGTGCTTGATTATCCAAGTGAAATAATTTTTTCGGGGCAAGTTTACCATTTATTAGCATTTCGCCCAAGCCTAAAAAGCATTGTTGGCTGTAGATTCGAACCGTGCCTAATTCGGTGCTGTTTAGGTCAATTTGTTGACCTTGCTTAATGCTAAGGACTTGATCATCGTTGACTGAAACAGCCGGAATATGGCTTAAAGGTATGTCAACCGGTAAGCGACTGGCGTACAAAGTGGCTAAATCCATTTCGCGTAGCTGTTCGATAGTAAACGCATCGGCCAAATTAAATTGCCCAGAAGCAGAGCGGCGTAGGGCAGTAACGGTGCCGCAGCTACCTAAATAATGACCAATATCCTCAGCCAGCGAGCGAATATAAGTGCCTTTTGAACAACGTACATCTAAGCTGATTTGTTGAGAGTCAAAAGCCAGTAATTCGATTGCATAAATCGTGATCCGTCGCGCAGGTCTATCAACAGTTTTACCTTCACGCGCTAATTCATAAAGCTTTTTGCCCTGATGTTTCAAGGCAGAATACATCGGCGGTACTTGATCGATTTCGCCAGTGAAGTGCTGTAGACAATCTAGTAATTGCGATTCAGAAAAATCCGGTACCGGCATTTCAGCCACGATTTGACCTTCGCTGTCGCCGGTATCGGTCATCACGCCCAATTTAATTGTGACTTGATAACGCTTATCGTCATCCAGCATTAAGGCCGAAACTTTAGTCGCTTCGCCAAAACACAGTGGCAATAAGCCGGTAGCCAAGGGATCAAGACTCCCGGTGTGACCGGCTTTATTGGCATTAAACAGACGTCTGACTTCTTGCAAGGCTTGATTCGATGAAACACCTAAGCGTTTATCGAGCAAAATAATCCCGCTAACATCCAATCCAGACTTACGTTTTGACATTAATCGTCCTGCGGTTTGATGTCCAAATCGTTAAGCAATTCTGAAACCCGCATGCCGGTATCAAATGAATGATCATAGTAAAAATGCAGCTCAGAAATATGACGTAAACGCATCCGCTTTGCCAGTTCATGACGAATAAACGGTGCGATTTCGTTCAAAGCTTTGACGTTATCGTGTTTAGTTTTATCGTCGGCGGCATTTAGAACCGTGATATAGATTTTGGCAACGGCCAAATCTTTGGTTAACACCACTTCATTGACCGTGACAAAGCCTATTCTTGGATTATGAACATCTCTTTGCAGAATCGCCGCCAGCTCTTTTTGCATTTGCGAGGCAACGCGCTGGCTGCGACCGTACTCTTTTGGCATAGCTTATAGTTCCCGTTTTACTTCGATGCGTTCAAACACTTCGATTTGATCGCCTTCTTTAACATCGTTGTAGTTCTTCACGCCTATGCCGCATTCCATACCCATTTTGACTTCGTTGACGTCGTCTTTGAAACGGCGTAACGACTCAAGTTGTCCTTCGTAAATAACCACGTTATTACGCAAGACACGGATAGGTAAGTTACGTTTAACAAAACCATCAACCACCATACAGCCAGCGACTGCGCCGAATTTTGGTGAACGGAATACATCACGAACTTCAGCCAGACCGACAATTTTTTCTTGAATGTCTGGTGCCAACATTCCGCTAATCGCGCGTTTAACTTCGTCGATTGCTTCATAGATGATGCTGTAGTAATGCAAATCGATTTCTTTTTCTTCAATCAATTTACGCGCAACTGCATCAGCACGGACGTTGAAACCAATCAAAATCGCGCTAGAAGCCAAGGCCAAGTTAGCATCGCCTTCGTTGATACCACCGACGCCACCGTAAATACACTTAACTTGTACTTCATCATTAGATAGGCTGACCAATGATTCGCGTAAGGCTTCCAAACTACCTTGTACGTCGGTTTTAATTACCACGTTAAGGGTTGAAGTTTCACCAGCTGCCATTCTGGAGAATACGTCATCCAGTTTAGAAGCAGCCATTGCCGCATGACGGTTTGAGCGTTTACGATCTTCACGGTGAGAAGCCAAGTCACGAGCTATACGTTCGTTTTGAACCACTAAGAATTCATCGCCAGCGGCTGGTGTGCCGGACAAGCCGAGAATTTCAACCGGTGCGCTTGGGCCAGCTGATTTAATGCTGTGAGCATTTTCATCAAACATGGCGCGAATACGACCGTATTCATGGCCGCATAAAACAAACTCGCCTTTGCTCAAAGTACCTTTTTGAATCAGGATAGTCGCAACCGCACCGCGGCCTTTGTCTAAGCGTGATTCGATACAAATACCAGAAGCAATGCCTTCGGCAGGGGCTTTTAATTCCAAAACTTCAGCTTGAACAATCAAAGCTTCAATCAAGTCATCAATACCAACACCGGTTTTAGCCGATACTTTTAAGAACTGTACATCACCGCCCCATTCTTCAGGAACCACATTCAGCGTTGCCATTTCTTGCATAACGCGATCAGGGTTTGAGTCAGGTTTGTCGATTTTGTTTAAAGCAACAATGATAGGCACGTTCGCTGCACGAGCGTGATCAATCGCTTCTTTGGTTTGTGGCATCACGCCGTCATCAGCTGCGACAACGATAATAACGATGTCAGTGACTTCGGCACCGCGAGCACGCATAGCGGTAAACGC
>CAIZCB010000209.1 GCA_903931355.1 uncultured Pseudomonadota bacterium | reverse complement strand
CGGTGTATCTTCGGTGATAGTGTCTGGGCTGATGTAGCTGACTTTGCCTTCCATAGTGCCAAAAATCGAATAATCATAAGCATCCAGTTTGACTGAAGACGGTTGGCCTTTTTCGATAAAGGCGATGTCTTCGGTTTTGATTTTAGCTTCGACAATCAAATCACTGCTGGTCGGTAAGATTTCTAATATCACGTCTCCTGGTCGAACAACCGCGCCTTCGGTAGTGACTTTCATGTTTTTGACAATCCCATCAGCTGGAGCGTTGAGTTCGGTATAGCTTAACAACTGGTTTCTATCGCGTAGTTCTTCGGTGCGGGTGTTTAATTCTTCCTGCACTTTGGTCATTTCTGCTTGGGCGTCTTGAAAATATTTATTACGTTTATTATCAATTTGAGCGGCAATGTCGGCGACGTTACGTTTCAGTTTTAAGATTTCGCTATAGCTGACGTCACCGGTTAATTCGAGATTTTGATTCATGGTTAATTCTTCGCGCACCAGCGATAGCAATCGGCCTAATGATGCTACTTCAGCATCAATGGCTGCTTTTCGACGCACGTATAAATCGCGTTGATTGTTAATGTATTCACTGTATTGACTTAAATCGTCATCAAAGTTTAACGGCTTTCCATAGACTTCGGCTTGTAAGCGAATTAGGGCAATTTTAAGTGCCGCGACTTTTGCACTCAAATCGCCGACTGCGGCTTCTGCACGGGCTTTTTCAAGAGTGACTAATAATTGTCCGGCTTTGACTTCGTCACCTTCATGGACATGAAACTGGGTGACAACGCCTTGTTCGGCGGTTTGTACGACTTGGGTATGATCGCTGGCAATGACTTGCGCTTGGGCACGAGTGACTTGATCGATTTTTGCCAGACTAGCCCAAATCACTAAAGCGATAATGCCGGCAAAACCCACCCAGACTGTAATTCTTGCGCGTTTGGTGGGTAGTTGGTGATGTTGAAAATCAATATATTCTTCCATTGTTTTACCGTTTTGAGTTACTGAGCAGCTTGTGGGGGATTGCCAACAACGCGTCTGGCACCCATTTTGAGCAGTATTTCGTCACGCGGCCCATCCATAACGATTTGATGTTTGGCGATGACGATAATCCGATCCACTAGAGGTAATAAGCTGGGTTTATGAGTGACGACGACAAAGGTTTTACCTTGTTGGAGTTCGTCGGACAGAATCGAAATACAGTGAGCTTCTTGTTGTCCATCCATGTTGGCGGTTGGTTCATCCAGTAACAAAATTTGTGGGTTGCACAATAAAATCCGCGTGAAAGCGACCAATTGACGTTGTCCGCCTGATAAGCCTTTGCCACCTTCTAAGATGGTTAACTCTAAACCTTTTGGATGACTGGAAACCATGCGAATCAAACCTGAGCGGACTAAGACTTGATGAAGTACCGCATCACCAGGATCGGGGAGACCAATCAATAAGTTTTCCCGCAAGGTGCCATGAAATAGCCGGTGTTCTTGCTGTAGATAGCCAATATGTTGACTGATGATTTGTCGGCTGATGTGTGCCATATCTAAATTATCAATCAATACGCGACCTTGTTGAGGTTTGTATAAACCGGATAACAGTTTGAGAATGGTTGATTTACCTGCACCGATAGCGCCGAGAATCGCGATGCGCTCACCGGCTTTAATTTGTAGGTGTTGTACGGTAATTGCTGGTGGGTTTTCGCCGTAAGCAAAGCGCACGTCGTTTAAAGTGAAATTGCCGTGTAAGCGTTCTGGTAGTAAAGGCCGTGAAATACCGTGATAGTCAGATTGTAGGAGGTAAAGGGCTTCTAAACCCGCTTTAGCGGCATTGGCGTGAGCTTGTTGTACTAATAATCCTGGGATAGTCATAATCGGCGCCATGATACGGCCACTGATGATCGAGCAGGCAATCACACCACCCATGGTCATAGAGCCTTCTATCACGCCATAAGCACCAACCCCGATTAAGGTGGCGTAGCTGATTTGTTGGAGGGCGCCAACGTAGTAAACCACGCTTTCGCTGGCATGGCGCATCTGCAAATCACCGTAAATGGTTTGTGCATTGAAATTAAGCCAGCGCGATAAAAACTTCCAGCCACCGGCACCGGCTTTGATGGTTTCAGAGCCTTCGACCATTTCGACCAGTAGGCCGGTTTTGCGGTTAGAGGCACCGGCATTCATTTCCGCTAGTTTATTCATCCGGTTGCGGATGCCGAAGCCAATGCTCAGCGCTATTATCGCAAAGCTCAGCGGCACCATTGCAAGGTAGGCGTTGCCAATGATGCTGATGACGATAATAAAGCCTAGGCATATTGGTAAATCAACCAAGGCAAATAAGGTGCTGGCGGTGTAATAACTACGGATTTGCTCATAACCGCGTACTTGACCGGCTAGACTACCAACAGAACCTGGTAATTGATCGACGCGGATATTCAGTAATCGTTGAAAAATATCTTTTGATAAGCGGTTGTCGAGTCCGACGACCACCGAATCCATGATATGGGAGCGGGCAAACTTTAAGGCAAGTTCAAAAATCACAGCAATCACTACACCAATGCTGAGGGTGATTAAAGTGCTTTCACCTCGGGTTGGGATAACGCGGTCATAGACTTGCATGGAAAACATAGAAATGCCGAGGGTAATAAAACCAATCAGCAAGGTGGCCAGTGCCGCTTCAAAAAGTACACCGCGATAGCGTTTAAGCTCGTTTTTAAGTACCCGATCAAAACTGTCGTGCTTAATGTTTTTAACATTAGCGGCGACATATGACACATGATTTAGCGCATTTTCAGAGAGTGTTTGTTTGCCCTCGATAAAAGAAATTAACCAGTCTTCTGAAGGATGCTGGTCAATAATCACGCCCCAACCATAATGCGGATTAAAACCAATTAAAGGTAATTTAACCCGATCAATTTGGGCTTGTTTGATTGGTTTTAGCCCCAGCTTGCTACAGATTTGTTCTAAATCGAAATAATCTACTGGCGATGTCGTGAGTTCGTTTTCAGCCGCTTCCATTCGCAAGGGGTCGATACCGCTGCCTTGCAATTGGGCAAGCTGTTCTAACGCCCAAGCCAAAGATGTATGAGTTGTCATTGCTCGTGTTTCCTGGTTTTGCTTTTCAGGTTTATTAACCGTTATTCGAATTCATCTGTTCTTGACCGGTTGAGTTTATCGATGGTGTCCGCTAAATCAGTCGGTATCGATTCAGTAATCAAGTGCAGCATGGTGTTCTGGTAACGCTAATAGTATTTTGGGTTATTGCCAGTCTAAATCGCTCATCCGAATCCGGATTCGATAAGCGGCTGCCAATGCGGTTGCTTTGGCATTAGCCAGTGCAACACGGTTATCACTGTTTTCTCGAACTGCATTTAACACGTCTTGCCAAGTTCTACGGCCAGCCGTGAACTGTCTTTCATAGGAGGCGAATACTTCGTAGGAGTTTTGTTTAGCGCGTTGTAAAGTGTCTACTCGGGTAATGGCATTGGACATATTTTCATAATCGACACCAATTAAGTTACTGATGTCGCGTTTCACGACTTCAATCGCTTGTTGTTGGCTGGTAACACGCGCTTCTGCGCTACGAGCGATATCGTTTGTTGAAAAGCCATTGCCTGGTTGATAGCGTACCCCTAAAAATAAGCCTTGATTATTGGTTGAATTAGAGTCGGCGCTGATTGTGGTTTGGGCGCGGGCGTAGATTTCTGGAAAACGAGCCGCTTTTTTGGCGTTTAATTGTTGTGTCAAAGCTTCGGCTTGTTGTGAAGCCTTCAGAACTGATGGATGGCGGTTTAAGGAATTATCAATCTCACCTAATACATCTTTACTCAGTTGGGCTTTGTTAATGGCGTACAAATCGGTCAGATTCATGGTGTCCAGCATTTCTAATGCGCTTCTATCTTCGCCGGTTAATCGTTCTAGCTTTGATAATGCAACACCGCGAGCGGCTTTGGCTTGTTGTAAGTCGTCATGGGTTTGGGCGTTACGGGCACCAATCAAGACTAATTCAATTTCTGGAGAAACGCGGGATTCAACCCGCCGCTCCATTAAGCCCAAATATTCATTGAGTTTATCGAGAGTGATTTCTAATTCCCTCATCCGTTCTGTCGCAAATACGAGTTCTTGCCATGCATCGACCGCACGCAAAGCGAGATCGTATTTGACTTCATTGATTCGGGCGTCTTGAGCTTCATTAGTGGCTAAGGCGCTATCAATACCGGCTTCTAATTTACCGAAAGTCCATAGTGGTTGTTCAACAGAAAGTACAGTGTTTAGACCGTTATTGAGGCCATTACTGCCATTAGTGCTATTCGTGTAGCCAGCAACATTCGATTGCACTTCCATTTTGGGGTAACGCTGTTTCTTTGCGATATCGATGTCAATTTCAGTGGCTTCTTTGGTCGCTTTTTCGACCAGTACGCTAGGGTGTTGGTTAGTTGTCTTGGCAATTAAATTCTCAACAATCGGCATTTGCTCAGCGTAAGTAGAGCAAGGCAGAGTGGCGCCAATAATCACTATTGGTGTTAGGGCTTTGATTAAAAATGTATTAATTGGATGTAATCTTAACGTTAGCATTTATCGCTCCAAGTAAGTTATTAACGTTTTTTAACATTTTACACCATTTTTCAATTTATCTAACAGAAAGTCAGAGTTGAAATGTTTTTTTTAGGTTGCTTGGTCAGATTTTTGAGGGTTTTTGGGAGTGGTCTGGTTGGAAATGTTATATATATCAATAGAATAGCGTGATTTTTGTTTTTTATCGATTGCTGTTTT
>CAIZCB010000208.1 GCA_903931355.1 uncultured Pseudomonadota bacterium | reverse complement strand
CTATATCGCTTAGTGGTCTCACCTTTTTTCATTCGCTCTGCGCTATTGATAGAGCAAAATGAAAAATTCCTTAATTTATTGATGGCGAACTCGTCACCACCCATAAAAAATCATTAGCATCCATAGGTTGAGATTGTTGTTTTACATCGAGCAGAGTGACAGTCAATGTCTTACCGGTTTGACGAATACGCTGGATTAAATCAGTTAAAAATGCCCGCCAACCGTCATCGAACATGGAATCGTTTAAAACCAGATTCAGCCCATCAAATCCCGGCTCGCTGGCCCAAGTAATCAGTTGTTCGGCTAATAAAGGCGCATCAGATAGTGAGGTTTGGCTATTAATGACCACCGCCGGTTGAAAGCTAAGGTGGTGATAACGGGCAAAAATCTCTAAGGCGTTATCGTAAGCAGCCAATACTTGCGGCTTACCGTCTTGCCAAGCGAAATACTGCGGACTAAGTACCGCTAATTGATCGACAGAGTCATGCAATCGTTGCCAGCCGTTTTCGTCTAAAACGGGGTTGATAATCCCCGCTTTCGCTTCCAGTGGTTTGGCAATGACTTTGCTGAGATTGACTAACGCTTCCGTTAAATCAGCCGTTTCAGACTCAGGCTGCCAAACCGCCAAGCTCACAGGCCCTTGTTCAGCACCTTCCGGCATGGCAATCGGTCGCTGAGTTAAAGGTTGATCATTCAAATAAGCCATCGCACCTTTGCCGACTACGCGAAGTCTTAATCTCAATGGCCCATCAGTCGCATCAACGCTGGCTAACTGGCGATGAACATCAGTAGCCAGTGACTCTTGAAGTAAAACCTGACCATTAGCGATGCCTAGCCGAATCGAGGCGCGGTGTGGATCATTGCGTAAAGACAGCCAGAATTGACCGGTTGGCAGCGCAGCTAACTGCACTTCAACATCGGCATCGCGCCATTTTTCAGTCCCTGCCAAACTGATTAAAGCGCCCTGCTCGTTCGGGCTATTAGTTAAGCGCAGATTGCCAGGCTCAAGCGTCATCTCACCACGATCAACAATCCAAGCCGATGCCGAAAGCGCCGAATCAAATTGATCGACAAACTCAGTGCGGCGCGGTTGGTTATTATTGAGGTGACTGACTAATTCAGCGGGCGCCCAAGTTCTGGAAACCCGAATTCGTTTCAAATTAGCGGGGCTATCAACATGATAATTAGCCCCCGATGCCGCTGCGACAAAGCCCATAGAAAAACCGGCCTCAGTCAATGTTTGCGGCCAAATCACCGCGCCATCGCCATAAGCCGGATTCCACGCTCTTGAACAATCGGCTACTAAGACCGGCATTTGTAAACGCTGTTCTAACCTTTGGCGTTGCTGGCTCAGCTTTTGTGCCAATAACGCAGGATTAGCAAAACCTTGGTCATCGCCATTCGGACACGCCGACACCGCAATTTCCCAGCGGCCACTTTTCGCCATCAACTCCAGCTTATGCCATGACACCAAATGAATATTGGCCTGCTCAAGTTCGGCGACATCGACAAACACGGTGGCGGTCATGCCTAATCGAGCCAATAGCGGATCAACAATTTCAATGGTTTCGCGATTCGCTTCTTCAAAAGTGAGCAACACCGGATTGCTGGGTAAGGATTCATTATTGGTGGTTCGCCAACGATTGACTTGCGCCAAACTCAGCGTGTGGTAGCCAGCTTGTTTAATTGCGTTTAAATCGTCTTTTAAGCTATTGACCGAAATCGCCAAACCGGGATGGTTACTGACTTTGCCAAAGGTTAAAGCCAAAAAGGCTTGGTTTTCGATACTGGCGCTGACTGATTGAGTTGGAGCGCCGGTGCTGGCCAGTAACTTTGGTAATTCATGGCCAGCAATCACGGTAGCAATTAACAGTAGCCACCAAACCGCGTTGCGTTTATGGCTGACGGGCAAAGGGTTTTTAGGAAAATGATGTTGCATCGGTAAACTACTCATCTTGTACCCCATCTGTTATCACGTTGAGTGGCTATCGCGTAAGGCATTTGCCAAACCAAAAACATCAAGTAATAAACCGTGAAGTACAAACCGTAAATCCAGTAACGGTCGGCTTTCCAAAACAGGTAATAAGCCGAAAACATCAAGCCAATAATCACCGTGCCCATTAAATACAGCAGCGGTGAAATCAAATCGGTTTCCATAATCGGCAACCATAAACACAGCCGTAAAATCAACAACGGCGCGATAATCGGAAACAGTAGCTGGGCATAGAAAGCAATCGCCGCAAACGGGTGTTTTTTCCACATAAAAGTGGCGGCGATTAAGGTTTCGCGGAACCAAGATTTTTTCCAGCGTAATTGCTGTTTTAGAAACTGCTTGTGATGTTCTGGCACGATGGTGGTAGCAACCGCATCAGCGGCGTAAATCACCCGATATTTGCGTAACAAGTAATTGGTTAAACTGCGGTCATCGCCAAAGGTAGCTTGAATGCCTAAGAAATGCTGATTCAACCAAACCGGTAACACTTCCATCACACAACTACGGCGATAAGCCGAAAAGCAACCAGGGCAACAAGTGACGGTGCCGAAAATACTCTCTGCAGCTTTCATGACACGAAACGCCACGTAATAACGCGCTTGTTGCATTCGGGTCAGGCTATTTTCATTGACGTTAGCCACTTCGGTATGCCCTGCCACCGCCGCGACACGCGGATCAGCAAAGCCTTGAACAATCTTGCGTACGCCATCACGCTTAACAAAGCTGTCGGAATCGACATAAACCAAAATTTCACCAGCGGAAATATAGGCACCGGCCGCCATCGCTTCGCGCTTGCCTTTGTTATGGGCAAAAACTTCTAATTTCAGTTCCGGCCAGCGTTTTTGAGCGCGTCGAGTTTCGGCAACCGTGCCATCGCTAGAGCCATCATCCACTACAATCACTTCAAACTTATCAGCCGGATAATCAATGTCATAGCAGGCTTTAACGGTTCGATAAATCGCTTCTTCTTCGTTAAAGGCGGTGATGATAATGCTGACTTTGGGGGTGATACGGGCGTTGTACGGGGTGCGATACAGCAAAGAAAACAGGAAACGGGAAAAGATAAAACCGGCAATCGCTATCGAATATAAATTCGCATAGGGGCTATACCAATAATAAGTAAAGTTACTTAAACGCAGACCAAATACGGTGGTCATGGCAAAAATAATTAAACTTACAGCCAGTAGAAAAATGAATAGGCGTTTGAAATCTAAATTCCAGCCGTTGATCGGTGGACTTAGCATCGCGGCATCGTAATCGACGATTGAATCTGCTTTTTCGGTTGATAACATCGCTCTCTCCAAAACGGGTTTACTGAATTAT
>CAIZCB010000207.1 GCA_903931355.1 uncultured Pseudomonadota bacterium | reverse complement strand
TGCGTGAGCTGTCTACTTCTTTTCAAACGAATTCCATTGCGTCGAATTGCAATTATTACTGACGATCCTGGTTGGCACGGCAAGCAGTTAACTCAAGCTTTTGCTAAGCGTGATTGTGTCGCCAGCTATGTTTCCCTAACCGCCTGCCGCTTACAAGTTGAAGCGGATGAGCTGCCAATTATTATTCCAGGCTTTGAACAACAACTGCCAGATGCGGTGTTTATTCGCGGCGTGCCAGGTGGCTCGTTGGAAGAAGTGGTGTTTTATCTGGATGTATTACATGCCTTAAAAATTCTGGGTGTGCCTGTGTACAACGATGGCCGAGCGATTGAGGCGAGCGTTGATAAAGGCATGACTAGCTTTTTGTTAAAACAAGCTGGCTTACCAACGCCGCTAACTTGGGTGTTGCGTGATAGAGAGGCGGCTTTGGCGATTGCTGAACAACAATTGCATCAAGGTCATTTTTTAATCAGCAAGCCTTTGTTTGGTTCGCAAGGTGAGGGGATTCGCCGCATTGAAAAAACAACCGATTTGCTTTGGTTAACCAGTAGTCGCGGCATTTATTATTTACAGCGTTTTGTCGAATGCGCTGGTGATGGTTATTCCGATATGCGGGTGTTTGTGATTAACGGCAAAGCGGTTGCTGCGATGCGTCGGCGCGGCATTTCCTGGCTGAACAATGTCGCGCGTGGAGCGAGTTGTGAAGCGATTGCGTTAAATGCGGAATTGAGTGAGTTGGCGGTAAAAGCCACTGCGACCTTACGCATGGATTATGCGGGTGTCGATATTATTCAAGATAGTACTGGCGCTTATGTGGTGATTGAAGTCAACAGTGTGCCAGCGTGGAAAGGCTTGCAAACTGTTTGTGATATTGATGTCGCGAGTTGCTTGGTCAATGATTTGGTCGATAGGTATTTGTCGTGAGCGCTCAGCAAGCCTTAATCGAAGCCTATCAACGAGCCTGTCAAATTGAGTTGCAAGCGTTTAAGCCTGGCAATGTCAGTGTTTATAGTCCAGCGCATGATATGACGGTTGAGGATTTTATCCTCAGTGCTGCGGGCAGTGCAGATTCTGTGTCTAATCCAGCATACAGCTTAGGTGAAAAAATCTACTATGCCGTCAAAGCCACTCGCGATGCGGTGCGCTGTAATACCAATTTGGGGATTATTTTACTGGCGGCACCGCTGATGCAAGCTTATTACCAACGCCAAACGGGGCAAAGTTTGCGTGATTCGTTACAGGTGGTTTTGGCGAATACAACTTTGCAAGATGCTGAATGGGCTTTTAAAGCTATTACTTTAGCTGCACCGGGTGGATTGGGTAAATCTGAGCAGCAGGATGTTAATCAAGCCCCAGAAGTGACTTTATTAGAAGCGATGCAAATAGCTAGTCCTAAAGATCGAATCGCCTTGCAATACACAAATGGCTTCAAAGATATTTTTGATTTCTCGGTTTTACAGTATAATCGTGCTTTCGTTTTGTCTGGCGAAAGCAGCTGGTCGGCATTAAGCGTTTTTGCCGAATTGCTGGCGAAATTTCCTGATAGTCATATTGAACGGAAATTTGGTTCGCAATATTCGGAATGGATTGCAGCAGAGATGGCTACCTTATGCGAGGCGCTGAATAATGCTGGAACCCTTGATGAACTTGTGCCTATGCTTCATCGCTTGGATCAAACTTTTAAGGCAAAAAGAATTAATCCTGGAACCACTGCTGACTTAACTGTCGCGACATTATTGGTGGTTTTTTTGGAAAAACTGATTTAGCAATTGCGGTTGCTGATCGTGTTTTGGGTGAAAACCCAGAAACAAAACTGTGGACATTAGTTGTCTATCTTCATTCAATTTTATCTTTAAGGGGATAATTAAAATGGCAAAAATTACTAACTTGCGCGTTGGCGAATCTTTAGTTGGCGATGGCAACGAGATTGCTCATATCGATTTGATCATTGGCCCACGTGGTTCAGCTGCTGAATCTGCATTCGCAAACGCTTTGACCAACAACAAAGACGGTTTCTCAACTTTGTTGGCTGTTGTTGCTCCTAACTTGATGGTTAAACCAGCTACTATCTTGTTCAACAAAGTAACAATCAAAGGCGCAAAACAAGCAGTTCAAATGTTTGGCCCAGCACAACGTGCAGTTGCTATGGCGGTTGCTGATTCAGTAGAAGACGGCACAATCCCAGCTGACGAAGCTGATGATTTGTTCATTTCTGTTGGCGTATTCATCCACTGGTTGGCTGAAGACGATGCAAAAATCGAAGAATACAACTACAAAGCAACTAAAGAAGCTATCGAACGGGCTGTAGCGGGTTCACCAACAGCTGCTGAAGTTGTTGCTGCTAAAAAAGAAGCAAAACACCCATTTGCTGCAAACAACGTTTAATTTTCCTTGAGTCTTCGGACTTAACGCGAATG
>CAIZCB010000206.1 GCA_903931355.1 uncultured Pseudomonadota bacterium | reverse complement strand
GTTAACTGGCGCAAACCGAGCGACATCAAAGTTGAACTAGCACCAATGTTCAAAAAAAAGAAAATCGGTTTTATTCAGCAAAAAGTCACCCGTGTTCATCCAGAACACAATCAAGTCGAATTGGCTGACGGTTCATCAGTTGATTACGATTATTTGATCATTGCTACTGGCCCTAAATTAGCCTTCGAAGAAATCCCAGGCTTAGGCCCAGACGGTCACACCCAATCAGTTTGCCATGTTGATCATGCCGGCGAATCAGGCGAATTCTGGGACAACTTTGTTGAAGAGCCAGGCCCAATCATTATTGGCGCAGTCCAAGGCGCATCCTGCTTTGGCCCTGCTTATGAATACATGCTTATTGCCGAAACCGATTTGCGTAACCGTAAAATCCGCGATAAAGTCAAAATGACTTACGTTACCTCAGAGCCTTACATTGGCCATTTAGGTTTAGGCGGGGTTGGTGATACTCGCGGTATGTTGGAAAGCGAATTGCGTAACAAACACATCAACTGGATTTGCAACGCTAAAGTCGACAAAATCGAAGCTGGCATGATGTTCGTGACCGAAATGGACGAAAACGGCCAAGAGAAAAAGAAACACGAATTACCGTTCAAACACAGCATGATGTTGCCAGCTTTCAAAGGTGTCGATGCTTTACAAGGTATTGATAAATTAGTTAACCCACGCGGTTTCGTGATTGTTGATGACAACCAACGCAACCCAACCTTTACCAACATTTATTCAGTCGGTGTTTGTATTGCGATTCCACCTTTGGAACAAACCCCAGTTCCAACCGGCACCCCAAAAACCGGTTATATGATTGAATCAATGGTGACAGCCACCGCTCACAATATCCGTGAAGAATTGGATGGTAAAGAACCAAGCCATAAAGGTACTTGGAACGCATTATGTTTAGCTGACTTTGGTGACAGCGGCGTTGCATTCTTGGCGATGCCACAAATTCCACCACGTAACGTGCAATGGGCATCACAAGGTAAATGGGTGCATTTAGCGAAAATCGCTTATGAAAAATACTTTATGCGTAAAGTGCGTAAAGGCATCAGCGAACCGTTTTATGAGCGTTTACCATTGAAAATGTTTGGCATTAAGCGTTTGAAAGACTAAGCGTTTGTTTAATTTGTAGGATGTGTGAGCGATAGCGAAGCGCATCATTCGCGAACGATGCGCTTCACCTTGTTCATCATCCTACGGCAACTGGGTTGGGTTAGGCTTAATCCAGTTGGCTATTTGCCAGCCAGTTAAGGTTTTTCCGTTCGTCCTGAGCTTGTCGAAGGATGAACGGCTCGGTTGGTAAGCAAACCATTAACGATTTACTTTTGTTTGATTACTTAATTACCCAACCATTCAATGAGACACCTCCCCTTTTGGTTAGCATCATCGGCATTAGCACTGTCCATAGGCCAAGCCATCGCCGCACCTGCCAGTTATTCGCTGGAGCAAGCGATTGACGCTGCCTTAGCGAATAATCCCGAACTCAACATCATGCAAGCGCGAATCGAGCAAGCCAACGCCCAACTCGGTGAGAGTTTGGCCAGCTTTTATCCGCAAATCAAAACCAGCTTGTCCTATCAGCACAGCAATAATCCGGCACAAGCCTTTGCCTTGATCATTGCCCAGCGTCGCTTGGATATGCAATCGGGTAACTTCAACAACCCCGGCTTTGTTGACGATTACCGCCCACAAGTCAGCGCCAGCTATTCACTGTTTCGTGGTGGACAGGATTACTACAACAGCCAAGCCGCGGAACTAAATTCTGAAGCCGCTGAACTGGAAAAATCAGCGGCCCGTAACCGTCTGGTCAATCATGTCACCGCCGCTTATTACGGTGAATTGGCGGCAATGGACGCTAACACTATTAGCCAACGCTCCATCGAATCGGTACAAAGCCAGTTGCATCAAACCCAGCTAGGCTACGAAGCTGGCACGGTGCTGAAATCCGATCTTTTATCGTTACAAGTACAACTAGCCGAAGCCCAAGACGCGCAAATTCATGCCGCCAATGCGATTGAATTAGCACAAAACATGCTGAAAACCCTGCTAGGTTTAGACGCCAATGACAGCTTTGCGATTAATCCAGCTGCCAACAAAAACTTGCCAGAAAGCCCAGCCAATTTTGAACACTTAATCAATCAAGCTTTGGCACAACATCCCGAATTAAAAGCCGCCGAAAAACGAGTTGCCATCGCCGAACAACAATTATCTGCCGCCAAAGCCGCGCATTTACCGAAAGCCGATGCTTTTGTCAGCTATGGCTCGAATAGCAAAGATTTAACTTACAACAGCAATCGCGACAATCTGACCGCTGGCGTAATGGTAGAAATGGATGTGTTTTCCGGTTTCGCCACTCAAGAAAAAATCAACAAAGCCGAACACCAACTCACCGCCGCCAAAGAATCGGCGCGTCAAAACCGGTTACAAATTGAAAACGACTTAAAAGCCGCTCAATTAAAACTCCAAGAAGCTTTGCACCGTGCCGAAGTCAGCAATAGCGCCAGCCAAGCCGCCGAAGAAGCATTGCGTTTAGTCAATCAACAACGCCAAGCCGGTGTGGTTACCGTCAGCCGCTATCTGGAAACTCAAGTCGCATTGGAAAAAGCTTTAAGCCGTCAAGTCAGCGCCCGCTTTGATGCCCTCCGCGCTGAAGCCGCATTAAAACAAGCCATCGGAACATGGCAATAAATCATCAGGAAAATTTCGTATGAGCAATCACTCTGCCTCTGAAAACTCGCGTAAACCTTTAATCACCGCCGCTGCCATTGGCGGTTTATTGCTGGTGATTTTTATTGCCTTGGGCATCATTGGTGGTGAATCAAAAACCAAGCCGGGCAACACCGAGCTTGGCCAAACTACCCTGCCTGATCCATCGAATTTATTGCGCGTTGGCAAGCAATTAGCCGGCAATGATTTGGCTTGGCAAGGCACAATACGCTCACGATTAGCGGTGAAAATTGCCCCCAAGCTCAATGCGCGAATTATCGAAATCCCAGTCCATCCCGGCAGCGTGGTGAAAAAAGGCCAAGTGCTTGCCAAATTAGACGACCGCGATTTACGTGCTGCTTTTAACGCCGCCCATGCTGCGCAAATGGCCGCTAAAGCACAAGCCGAACAAGCCAACAGCGAAGAAAAACGCATCACCGGTTTATACAATCAACAAGCCGCAACTCGCCAAAATTACGAAGCGGTTCTAGCTCAAGCCCAAGCAGCACGAGCCATGGCAAATCAAGCCGCCAGCAACGCTCAGCAATCACAAGTGATGCTGGCGGAAAATATCTTAACTGCACCGTTTGATGGCGTGGTTGGTGAGCGTTATCAAGAACCTGGCGACATGGGCATGGTTAATCAGCCTATCGTCAGTTTTTATCAGCCTGATGATTTGCGCTTGGAAGCTGCGATTGCCAGCCAATGTTTATCGCAAATCAAATTAGGTATGGAAGTGACGGTGAAACTGGATGAAAGCGCTGAAAGTTTGATTGGCAACATTGATGAAATCGCCCCAGACCTTGATCCGCAAACTCACAGCCGCTTGCTAAAAGTGAAATTGCCAAAAAATAGCAAGCTGCAACACGGTCAATTTGCTTGGTTACAACTCAGCTGCCAAGCCGAACAAAACACTTTATTAATTCCCAATTCGGCGATTATTCACTACGGCCAATTACAAGCGGTGAAAGTGATCGAAAATCAACAAATACAAATTCGCCATATTCGCACTGGCAAACAAATTGGCGATCAACTAGAAGTGTTATCCGGTTTGCATGATGGTGAAACCATAGTCCGTGACGCTGGAGTGGCGCCATGAGTAATGCTGAGAAAAAAGACAGCGTAACCGTTGCCATTGTTCGCTTATTCACGACTTCACATTTATCGCTGCTGTTTTTGCTGGTGTCATTGCTGGCCGGAGCTGCGGCTTTGATGTTGACGCCACGCGAAGAAGACCCGCAAATCATCGTCCCTGTGATGGATGTGTTTGTGCAAGTGCCGGGCGCGTCTAGCGAAGAAGTCGAGCAACAAGTCACCACGCCTTTAGAAGCATTGCTCAAACAAATTCAAGGCGTCGAATACGTTTATTCGGCCTCGCGTCCTGGTGAAGCGGTAGTGACAGTGCGCTATCTTGTCGGTGAAAACCTTGAAAACAGCGTGATTAAAACCCGCGATAAATTGCTGGCTAATCAAGACATTATCCCGCCCAGCGTTAGCAATTGGCTGGTTAGGCCAGTGGAAATCGACGACGTGCCAATTGTGTTGATGAGCTTGTCATCGGCCAATCCCGACCATGACAGCTTGCAACTGCGTCGGGTTGCTGATGAGTTAATCGCCCGTTTGCGTAGCATTGATAATGTCGGCAAAAGTTGGGTGGTCGGCGCTAATCCAAGACGGATTTCGATTTACCCCGATCCCGCTAAATTACAAGCCAGCAATCTCAGTTTGCTAGAGATTAAACAGGCATTAGCGCAAAGCAATATCAACTTGCCGATTGGCGAGATCATCAGCCGCAACCAAGCGATTAGCCTTGAAGCAGGGCCGCATTATCAAAGCGCTGAAGATGTCGGTGCGACGGTGATTAAGAACCTCAATGGTCGTTTACTGCACCTTCGCGATGTTGCCGAAATTAACGATGGCGCAACTGACAGCGACTATTACACCCAAATCGGTTTTGGCCCCGCTGCCGAGCAAATCCACAGCATAGGCGAAACCTCTGGCGAATTGCCAAAAGCCGGTGAGCAACGCCAAGCGGTAACCATTGCCATCGCAAAACGCAAAGGCAGCAATGCGGTCAGCGTTGCTGAACAAGTGATTGCCATGACCGAGCAATTGAAAGGCAATCTAGTCCCTGCCGATATATTAATCACTGTGACCCGCAACTACGGTGAAACCGCTGACCACAAAGTTAACGAATTGGTGATGCATTTATCGATTGCGATTTTGACCATCATTGTTTTGCTGGCTTTAACTTTAGGCTTTAAAGAATCGCTGATTGTCTCGCTGGCGGTGCCGATGACTTTCGCCATCACTTTGTTATGCGATTTGATTTTTGGCTACACCATCAATCGCGTCACCTTGTTTGCCTTGATTTTGTCGCTGGGCTTGTTGGTTGATGATCCGATTGTCGATGTCGAGAATATTCACCGCCACTACAAAATGCGTAAACAACCGCCTTTGCAGGCCTTGTTAACGGCGGTGGATGAAATTAGACCACCGACGATTTTGGCGACTTTTGCGGTGATTATGTCGTTTATTCCGATGTTTTTTATCACCGGCATGATGGGGCCTTACATGGCTCCGATGGCGTTTAATGTGCCGATTGCGATGTTGTTATCGCTGGTGATTGCTTTCAGCGTCACACCTTGGGCTAGTTACCGTTTGCTAAGAGGCGATTACGGTAAAGATCACGGCCCTGAGTTTGATTTAAAACAAAGTCGCGGCTTTAAAGTTTATCAATCCATCCTAGCGCCATTATTAGCCAACAAACGTAAAGCCACGATTTTTCTATTAGCGGTGCTATTGGCGTTTGTGGCTTCGGCGATGATGGCGGTCACTCGCGTTGTACCGTTGAAATTATTGCCGTTTGATAACAAAAACGAGTTGCAGCTAGTGATTGATATGCCAAAGGGCAGCTCTTTGGAAGCCACCGATGAGGTTGCCAATGCTCTAGGGCGTTATTTAGCCACAGTGAATGAAGTCAGCAGTTTTCAAAGCTATGTCGGCTTGGCTTCGCCGATGGATTTTAACGGCATGGTGCGTCACTATTATTTACGCCAAGGTGGGCATTTAGGCGATATTCGCATCGTTTTGGTTGATAAAACCCGCCGCCAACATCAGTCACACGATATTGCTTTGCGGATACGTCCCGAGATTGATCGTATCGAACAGCAATACGGCGCCAATATCAAAATTGTTGAAATGCCGCCGGGGCCGCCGGTGCTGTCAACCTTGGTTGCCGAAGTTTACGGGCCGCCAGAAGCCAGTTATGACAACCTAATTCAAGTCGCCAACCGAGTCAAAGCCGATATTAGCCAAACCGAAGGCGTCGTCGATGTCGATGATTTGGTGGATGCCGAACAAAGTCAGTTACATTTTTTAATTGATCATGACAAAGCGGCTTTGTTGGGAATTAACAGTGCCGAAGTCGCTAATAGCTTGCGCTTGGCGATTGCCGGTGATGATGTCGGTTTATTGCATATTGATACCGAGCGCCAGCCGTTAGCGATTCACTTGCAACTAGCCCGTCCAGCACGTTCGTCAGAAGCGGATTTGTTGGCGTTGACAGTAAAAACTGCGCAAGGCCAATCAGTACATCTCAGCGAAATCGGCCACTTTAGCCACGACCAGATTCAAAAAGCCATTTACCATAAGAACCTGCAACGAGTGGCTTATGTGACCGCTGAAATGGCGGGACGCAGTCCGGTGGAAGCGATTTTGGATTTGTTTGATACCTTTAAACAACGACCACTACCGGCTGGCTATACAGCAGAAATGGCTGGCGAAGGTGAATGGAAAATTACCGTCGATGTGTTCCGCGATTTGGGCTTGGCGTTTGCGGCAGCGATGGTGATGATTTATATCCTCTTGGTTGGACAAACCGGCTCCTTATCGGTACCTTTGATTATGATGATTGCGATTCCGTTAACCGTGATCGGTATCATGCCTGGGTTTTGGCTGATTAACCTATTCACCTCGCCTATCAATGGTTTTGAAACCCCGATTTATTTCACCGCCACCGCGATGATAGGCATGATTGCTTTGGCGGGGATAGTGGTGCGTAACTCGATTATTTTGATTGATTTTATTAACAACATTTACCGAGCAAATCCTGAAATTAGCTTGGCTGATGCTATCATCGAAGCCGGCGCCACACGCTTGAACCCGATTTTTTTAACCGCTGCGTCTGCGGTATTGGGGTCGATGATGATCGTGTTAGACCCGATTTTTTCGGGATTGGCATGGAGTTTTATTTTTGGGATTATCGCCTCGACGCTGTTTTCGTTGGTGGTGATTCCGGTGGTTTATTTCTTGCTGAATCGGAATATGTCGAAACAAATTTTGCGTGACGAATAATTTAATAGCCAACTTTTTTGGAAACCTTATCAATGAAAAAACTAATTAATACTGTTATTTGCCTTAGCGCTTTTAGCTTACTGCCTGCGATTGCATTAGCGGGTAATGATGACCATACAAATTCATCAATTCCACGCCAATTATTATTGAAAAAACGCGTGACACTGACATCCAACAGCGTCGATTCCAAAGTGATTCGCGTGCAGTTCCCAAAAGGCTACAAAACCCCAGCCCATACCCACGAAGGCCCTGGCCCTCGTTATGTGGTTAAAGGTAAATTGCGGGTTGAAGATAATGGCGAAAGCAATGTGTTTAGCGCGGGTGAGATTTTCTGGGAAACCGGTGGCTTGATGACGGTTGAGAATATTGGTGATGATCAGGCGGAAATTATTATTTTTGAAATGGTGGCGGTTAAGTAGGTTTGAGCTGATGATGCGTTTCTCATCAGGAAGCGCATCATTCGCGAGCGGTGCGCTTTACGTTGTTCAGCGCCCCCTATAAACGCTAACTAAAGTAAACAGGTATGGCCAGCCCAGAATCTTGCTTGCAACTTAAGCCGTTCGTGCTGAGCTTGTCGAAGCATGAACGGCGACGGTTGGCGACCGACTCGGCTTTCTCGTTCATCCTTCGACAAGCTCAGGACGAACGGGAAAGCCTTAACTTGCTTGCCATACAATCAAGACTTTAATTACACAATTACCGATTTACTTTTGTTGAAGTGCTTATATTTATGTAATTGTAATTGAAACCATTATCGGTGAAGGATCTTCGAGAAGTATAGTGTTCATTAATCCTGTCAAAGGATATTAGCCAATACTCTGTGTTGATTATTTCAGGATTATCCGCAACTGGAATTACAATACAGAACATTGATGTGTTATTAAAAACCGTGTACAAGGCAAAGGAAGTTTATACGGCTGTATTTTTACAAAAAGATAAAAAAATAGGATCAAGTTATTATATTAATTTTATCGGAAGAATGATTCAAACTTTTTAAGATCTTTACACTCACCATTGCTTCTTCTACCATT
>CAIZCB010000205.1 GCA_903931355.1 uncultured Pseudomonadota bacterium | reverse complement strand
CTATCCAAATTAACTCAACACGACGATTTTCTGATTTACCCGCCTCAGTTTTATTATCAGCAATCGGCTGTCTTTCGCCATAGGCATGGGCGGTCAACTTATTGGTAACACCTTTGTTTTTCAAATACTGCACTACGGAATTAGCACGACGTTGCGATAGCTTCATATTATAAGCATCACTACCTTCGCTACTGGTATGACCTTGTACTTCAATTTCATTTTTTTGCGGATAAGCAATCAAATCAGCCGCTACACCATCTAACAATTCTTTAGCGTTCAAGCCCAATTCAGCAGAATCGTATTTAAAGTGTTCACCTTTCAGCACTAATTTAACCGCACAACCTTTGCCATTGACCAAGCTACCTTTAACCGTTTTCGGACATTGATCAACGCAATCATTAACGCCATCACCATCAGAATCGCGACTAGCACAATCATCAACTGGCGCAACAGAAACCGGCGCAACTCTAGCCCTTGTCTCAGCTTTTACTTCGGCATATTTCGGTTTATCACCAAAGGGAATCACTACCCCCAGATTGACGGTCATATCGTGAAACTCGTCAGTACCTGGCTGAACTTGAGCACTCAGATTATTGTTGTAACGGTAACGCACATCACTGCGAATCAACAGATTATCGTTGAGCTCATAGCTAAGACCTAAACCCGCCTCACCAATAAAGCCAATCCCGCAGTTCGCCGAAACACAGGTATTCATACCACCCAAACCCACCACCGCATAAGGTGAAAATTTGTCGCGAGATAAGTAATACTGGACATCAGCGCTACCACCGAGCAAATCCCAAGAGCCATTATTACCGTTAAAACCTTGATAAAAGCCTTTCAGTTCCAGATTGAAATGCTCATCAATCATTTTACCAACACCTAAACCACCGCCCCAGCCATCAGTGGCTTGGCGATCATCATCGGTATTAAGATAGGAGGCAAAAGGCGCAACGTACCAACGGTTATCTTGCAACTGCTGATCGGCTTGTGCCAACGGCAGAAAACTTGCACCGATTAATGAGGCAATAATGAGCGGTGTATGTTTTAGCATGGTGAATTCCTTTTTAAGTTAAAAAATATTGCAGCAAGCGCAAGTTTTAAGTTTAATGACGAGATTAATCACCAGTCTGTTCACTAGCCCACACATACATTTTCAACCTCCTAATACTAGATAGTGAACAAATTAAACCGCCTGTTTTTTTCAACAACAATTAAGCCAAAGCTATCCTTTCGGATTGTAAAAAATTAGAAAATATGTATGAAGACGAGCCAAATAAATACTTTTTAAAGGCAATTCTACTTATCCTAGGATTAGCTATGCTGTATTTTTCTTTTGATCAACTAATAAATATCAAAGAATATCAACCCAATTTCAAAGGAAGAGGTGGCTTGATAGTTTATATATTGTTCAACACTTTTGGCCCTTTCGGAGAACCATTTTTTAATTTATTTGGATCTTTTTTCTTGATTTATATAGCAATCAAAGCACCAACAAAATAGATAGCAGATCAATAAAAATTATCAATACTGATTTACCAAATAAGAAATGCACAAATCCAATCAAACCCCAGTCATCCACCTAGACCTACTCTGCATCGGCCACGCCAGTTACGACCAAGTATTCAGCATCCCTCACCACCCTGCTAGTGATGAAAAAATGGTGGCTGATAACTTACTCAGCTGCGGCGGAGGGCCAGCGGCTAATGCCGCGGTAATCGCAGCAAAACTGGGTTTCAAGGCTGGATTTTGCGGCTATTTAGGCAATGATAGCTACGGCAACAGTCATTTATCGGAACTACACGCGCACGACATTAACACCCAGTTAATCAATCGCGGCGACTCCCCTACCCCATTATCAGTGGTATTGGTCAAACCCAATGGCGACCGCGCCTTAATCAATTACAAAGGTAACACTCAAGCCTTAGCCGCAGACAGCATCGATTTTTTCCCAGTTAAAACCAAAACCTTATTGTTCGATGGCCATGAAGCCCCGCTATCACTGCGCGCACTGCAACAAACTCATCTAAAAACGGTGCCCAGCGTGTTAGATGCTGGCTCCTTACATGACGGCACATTAAGCCTGATGAGCCAAGTTGATTATCTAGTCTGTTCGGAAAAATTCGCTATTCAATACGCTGGCGATCCGCAGACCGCATTAAGCCAATTAGCAGCAATCGCACCTTGGGTGGTGATTACGCTGGGTGAACATGGCTTGATTTGGCAACATGGACAACAGACAGGGAAACTGAATGCACCTAGCATTCAAGCCGTCGATACCACCGGCGCTGGTGATGCGTTTCATGGTGCATTTGCAGCTGGCTTGGCTGCTGACATGGATTGGCTGGATTTACTGTATTACGCCAGCACGGCTGGAGCGTTTTGCTGCACCAAACTTGGAGCAAGAACCAGTTTGCCTAGCTTTGAACAACATCAACAATTGCTGAATAGTTGGCGTAGCACAATGGCTTAACGCTCAAAATACCCCAACATAAAATCGACAAACGCAGTTAATTTGGCGGGGTAATATCGGCGCTGTAAGTAAGTGGCATAAATTGCTAAGGCTGGGCGATGATAATCACGCAAAATTTCGACTAACTCACCGCTTTTCAGATACGGCGCAACCGATAATTTCGGCGCTCGCACAATCCCCATACCCATCGCCGCCGCTTCTGACAAAGCGCGACCATTATTAGATGCCATTTGCCAATCGACCTGAACTTTTTTCACATCGCCACCGACGTTAAATAACCAATCATCGCCATGCGGGGTATCGACATAATGCAAGCAACGATGCTTTGCTAATTCATCAATCGTTTCTGGAATACCGTTTTCTTTAAGATAACGCGGTGAGGCGTAAGTACAAAGTTCGGTTTCAGCCACTTTACGCGCCACCACACCGGGATCTAGTACATCGGTGACTAACAAGGAAATATCAAAACTACCGATGCGTAAATTGGGTGGTTTGTTATCCAAAGTCATCAAGACTTTAACTTCGGGATATTGCTGCAAAAACTGATCAATCACTGGCACCATATACATACCGCCAAAATCAATCGGAGCACTGATATTGATATGACCTTTAATCCGTTCTGACATCTGTACCGTTGAAGCCTCCAAATCGGCTAAATCTTCCAGCAATTGCCGACTGCGGTTGTAATAGGCTTCACCTGCGCTAGTCAGGCTCAAACTACGAGTGGTTCGATTGAGTAACATCACGCCCAGCGAGGCTTCCAGCTGCGCCATGTATTTGCTAATCATCATATTCGAGCATTTCAGCTCTTTAGCCACAGCCGAAAAAGTACCCAGCTCGACGATACGGCAAAACACTTGCATGTTGTTGAATTTATCCATCGGTCATCATCAAATATAAACTATAGGTTTATATTTTATAAACCATAAACACTCTTTAAACCAGAAAAACATGTCGCTACAATGCGCAACGGAGATAGTCGTAACACCGCCTGCTTTTACCGTTTACAATCAGGCGTTTTTTTAACCAACAGAGGTCTTTATGAGCAAAATCCTAAACGAAGTACTACTCGCTAACCGTGGTTACGTTGCCAGCTTCACCAAAGGCGACTTGGCTATGCCACCTGCACGCCAATTTGCAATTTTGACTTGTATGGATGCTCGTTTAGATCCGGCTAAATATGCCGGTTTATCAGAAGGCGATGCTCACGTTATCCGTAACGCCGGTGGCCGTGCTAGCGATGACGCGATTCGTTCGTTGGTGATTTCTTACAAATTATTGGGCACTAAAGAATGGTTCGTGATTCACCACACCGATTGCGGTATGGAAACATTCACCAACGACATCATGAGTGACTTGTTGGCAAGCAGCTTAAAAACCTCTAGCGTTGACGCGACAGGCTGGCACGACAACAATGCAGGCCCAGGTTCAACCGATGGCAAATACATCAACTGGTTAACCATTAAAAACCAAGCTGAAAGCGTATTAGAAGACGTAAAACGCATTAAAGCTAACTCATTGGTACCAAGCGACATTCCAGTTTACGGTTATGTTTATGACGTAAAAACTGGCAGCTTGATTGAAGTACCTGAAGCAACTGAAGCGGGTAAAGCTAGCTAAGTTGTTTGCTTGAAGATTGGGTTGGTAACATGCCAACCCAATTATTCTGCTAGTTAAGACGCCAAACGCCGCGTCACTCTCAACAAATCTTCCTCAGTATCAAAACTTTTCACCGTGCCACAGTATCCGTAATTGCTCCAAGGACTCGGACGCTATTAATTTGATCCCCCCCTTTCGCTAATTCACCATCGAAACACTCAAACGCGCTTGGCGCTGCTGCTCAGCCACTTCAAGCTGTAACTTATAAGCCACGTAATATTTATAAATATTGCGAACATAAGTTGTGGTTTCCCAGCCAACCTTATCGGCAACCACTAATTCAACGTGATTAAACCATCGATCAGGATTTAAACCCCGATTCACGGCTTCTTTTCGCATCCGATTAATGGTGCCAGGCCCGGCGTTATAACTAGCAAAAGCAAACAAAGTGCGATCATCGCCTTGAAAATTAGCATCACTAAAATAACTGGACATCAACTCATCCAAATATTTCGCGCCAGCATGAATATTCGGCTCCAATAACTTAATATCACCCACTCTTAAAACCTTAGCCGTTGATGGCAACACTTGCATCACCCCAATCGCCCCCGAAGGGCCTCGGGTTTCTTGTCTAAGCATAGACTCCTGATAACCTTGTGCAGCCAGCATCAACGGATCAAAACTGTATTGCTCACCGTATTTTTCAAACAACATTTGAATATTTTCAAAACGCTGCCAATCTTTATCAGCGGTATTGTCAATGATTTGTTTAATCTGTTTATTGAAGGCCTGCAATCGTTTTTCCAGCAGATTAAGTTTTTGGATGTTATTAACATAAAAATCCATCACCTCGGCTTTTAACTCTGGACTTTGCTGCCGCATTGCCCAACCAGAATGCCCTGCTTCACGGATAGCCAAATTGGTCACAGTAATTTTCGGCAATACCTGCGCCCAGATTTTTGCTTTCCAATCATCAGCGATCATGATGCTGATGACACCGGCATTTAGCATTTCCATTAAATCCTCATCTTCAATCGCATCGGGCACGGTGACGATTTTAATCGCTGTTTTACCCCGCTCGTGAAAGCGCTGATTTAAAGCCGTTAAGCTCTGAAAATAACTGGATGATTTACGTACATGTACCGTTGCACCTGATAATTCATCAATCGACTGAATCGGCAAAGTACTTGGCCCCGTTAAAATCAACTCGGACACTTGTCTATCATCAGGTGCAAAAAAGTCAACTTGCTCTAAGCGTGCAGTGGTTTCGGTTAAATTACCCGCAGCAATATCGCCTAAACCATTAACTAAATCGTCTAACAAGCGTTCACGAGTAGTCGGCACAATCACCACTGTTACTGGACGTTTATGTAATTGTTTAGCGTATTTTTTATTGATATGGCGCTCAAAATCTCGAACCAAATCAGCGGTTAAACCGCGAGCATGGCCTTTGTCATGAAAATAGAAAGTACGACTGTAAGGCACTAAAACCCGAATCAAGGTTCGATCTACCATTTGATCAAAATCACCGAACCAAGGCTGGTTATCGACAGACAATTGCCGAGCAACAGCCTGTGCCTTATCGGTTGGCTCTGCAAAAATGCTGGTCGGTATGACAAGCAAACAGGCCAACAATAAAAGCTTATTTTTTAAATTCACGAATCACCATCGGATGGTTTACAACAAACAACTTAGATTGACTTAGTCAGTATTCGAGGCAGAATCAATTGGGGTTGTCGTTGATCTTCAAATTCCCCTTGAGCACATGAATCTGAAATCATTGGCAACCTCACTTAAATCATTTATTAACCAATCAGCAGTAGCCAATCAATTATCGAGGAAAAGGAAATGAGCAAAATCAAATACATTCTAGTTTTAGCGCTATTAACGACAGCGTGTCAAGACATGAAAATGGATCGAAAAGTACAAAAGTCTGTGACGATTTCCCAATCTGATGCAGTTCAACTCAAGCCATCAAACGCTTAGTGACTCTCAACAAATCTTCCGCTGTATCAACCCCAGCTTCCGGCGTTTTCTCAACTACTTTCACCAGCACTTTTTCACCGTGCCACAGTATCCGTAATTGCTCCAAAGACTCGACGCTTTCCAATGGCGATGGTTGCCAATTGCAGTAATCTTGCAAGAAACTGACTCGGTAAGCGTACATACCGATATGGCGTAAATGCGGCAAGCTGGCAGTTTGAGGATGGTAGTGATTAGGAAAACTGGCTCTGTCCCAAGGTATCGCTGCACGACTGAAATACAAGGCATAGCCGTTTTTATCCAGCACCACTTTTACCGCATTAGGATTAAACACTTCCTCGGCATCGTGAATTTTAGCGGCTAAAGTCGCAATCCCCGCTTGTGATTGGCTGGCTAACGCTTCAGCAGCATCGCGGATATACGCTGGTGGAATTAACGGCTCGTCACCTTGTAAATTCACCACGATGGTGTCTGGCGACCAACCCAAAATCTGCGCCACTTCCGCTAAACGCTCGGTGCCCGATTGGTGATTAGGATTGGTCATCACCGCTTGAATTCCCAACGCAGTGACTGTATCAAAAATACGTTGATCATCAGTAGCGACCACCACTTGCTCGGCATCGGCTTCTAAAGCCCGCTGACAAACATGGGCAATCATTGGTTTGCAAGCAATATCTAACAAGGGTT
Organism: uncultured Pseudomonadota bacterium; assembly: GCA_903931355.1. GTDB lineage: Bacteria > Pseudomonadota > Gammaproteobacteria > Methylococcales > Methylomonadaceae > Methylomonas. The sequence goes on along the minus strand of CAIZCB010000205.1, from coordinate 368 downwards.
TGCCCGGTAAACGCGTTGAGGCGTACCGAGCGGGAATCACGACTTTAAAGGCAGTTTTCATTAGCGATAAGCTTCGGTTTCTTCAAAACTCAATTGGCGGGCTTCATCTTCTAACATCACCGGAATTGAGTCGCGAATGGGGAAGGCTAGTTTGTCGGCTTTGCAGATCAATTCTTGCTTGGCGCTGTCATAAACCAAAGTGCTTTTGCAAATTGGGCAAGCCAAAATATCGAGTAATTTTTTATCCATGAGATTTCTGTTTTAGTAAGGTTAAAAGTTGTTGGGAAAAGGCTGCCGGCAATTGCGCGGTGACCGGTAAATACCAAAAATTGGCTTGAGCAAATTTGACGCATTTCACCGCGTCTTTT
>CAIZCB010000204.1 GCA_903931355.1 uncultured Pseudomonadota bacterium | reverse complement strand
CCGGTAAACCAAACGCATCCCAACCCATAGGCTGTAAGACGTGTTTGCCTTGCATCCGTTGGAAACGGCTAATCACATCGCCAATCGTGTAATTACGAACATGCCCCATGTGTAACTTGCCACTGGGATAAGGAAACATCGATAAACAGTAGTATTTAGGCTTGCCAGTGTTCTCGACCGCACGGAAAACCCCAGAGGTTTCCCAATCTGCCTGAATTTTTTGCTCTATCGTCTGCGGGTTGTATAGCTCTTCCATCCTGCTCGTCTTTTATCGTAAAAAGGCGCTAGAATACCTTAGAGGCGCTTAAATCTAAAGCGTGAATTGACACGGAGAAACCATGAGCAAAAACAAATCCACCCAAGCTTACGACGACATCATCGGCTTTCTTTACGAGGCAATGGACGATACCTTGCATAACATTGGCGATGCGCTAGAACAAGCCAAACGCAAAACCCACGAACTCGGCAACATTACCCAAGAAGAAATTCATCAGATTGCCGAGTTTGTGATGCGTGACGTTGAACACGCCGCCCAAAGCCCAAGCTTGGCAGAAGAAAACAACGCCTTATCCGAATGGCTGAAATTTGACATCGATCTACTGGAAAATTTCGCTCTTGATGCCTTCATGGAGGTTGCCGACAAAACCCGCGTCAAATTAGCGGCATTAGAACTCGACGCCAAACAATATCACCCTTACAAAAGCGGCGAAATCACCGGCCCAGGCACTTTAGCTTGTGACAGCTGCGGCAAACACATCGCCTTTAAATCCAGCAGCCTGATTCCAGTTTGCCCCGATTGCCAAGGCCAAAGTTTTACACGTTTTTGATATTGCAGGCATTAACCTTATAATGCAGCGTTTTATTTTCTAAGTTTCGAGGGCGATTATGCGCAGGGTGATTTTTAATCAGAAAGGCGGCGTAGGTAAATCCACCATAACCTGTAATCTGGCAGCGATCAGCGCAGTTGAAGGCAAAAAAACCTTGGTGATTGACCTCGACGTACAAGGCAATTCCACCCAATATTTGCTCGGTAACAAAATCAGCGATTCCGACAAAACCATCGCCCACTTCTTTAAAGATAATTTAGGCATTGGCTTATTTGGTAGTGGTAAAGAAGGCTTAGCCAGCATTATTCACGAAACCCAATTCCCTAATCTATACGTGATTGCCTCGCATCCCGACTTAGAAGCCCTACAAAGCCGCTTGGAATCGCGTTACAAAATCTTCAAATTAAAAGAAGCATTAGAAAAACTCGAAGGTTTCGACCGCATTTACATCGACACCCCACCGGTGCTGAATTTTTACAGCCAATCAGCCTTAATCGCTGCCGAACGCTGCTTAATCCCCTTCGACTGCGACACCTTCGCCCGCGAAGCCTTGTACACCTTGATGAACGCTATCGCCGAAGTCAAAGCCGATCACAACGAAAACCTACAAGTCGAAGGCATTGTCGTCAACCAATACCAAAAACAAGCCAATTTACCGCGTCAATTAGTCGAAGAATTAATTGCCGAAGGTTTACCTGTTTTAGAAGCAAAAATTTCCAGCTCGGTTAAAGTCCGTGAATCACACTCTGATTCACAACCGCTGATTTACTACGCACCGAATCATAAATTAACTGAAGAATATATTGCGTTACATAGTGAGATAAACCCGTAACGGTATAAATAAAAAGGCCTATCTTAAAAGACCAGGCCTTTTTCTTAGCAAGGTTGCACTTCACATTGCACAAGAAGATCAGTATTAAGCGCTAAACTTACCACTATATCTAAAAGCAAGGATTTAAGATTATGGCAGCAATTACCTTTGATACACTCAAGTTTGTAGAAAAACTCAAAGCCGCTGGCATTTCTGACGCACACGCTAAGGCCGAATCAGAAGCTTTACAAGGCGTGTTAGCGGAAACCTTAGATTCACAGTTAACAACCAAAACCGACCTAATTAATCTGGAACGCCGCATAGATGGTATTAACGCTAAAATTGACCAATTAGACACCCGAATATCAGGCGAATTAAGCTTGTTGAAATGGATGATGGGGCTGGTCTTAGCCGGCATTTTGGCGTTGGTGTTAAGGGCATTTTTTCCGGTATAAGTAGGTGGCGATAAGTAATCTATTTGCACCCCATTGATTTCATTGAATCTTAATTCTCATAATGCCTAATGACTTTGATTCTACTACTTAATTCACCTAATCAGTATATTTTCTAGCCATATTTTGCGCTTTAATTTTAAATTCCTCACGCAAGCTTTTCGGACTAAGCACCTCAATTTGATCAGCAAATCCCAATAACCACCAACGCAACTGCCCTGTATCTCTTACCGTTGCTTTAAATTAACTAGTGCCATCGTCTAATGGCGTAATTTGTTGATTTTCTGTCAGTTTACTTTCATTAAGATGAATAGCGACATCAGCAGAAATTAATACTTCCAAATCGATACTATCCCCCATCAAAAAATCAAAACGGCCTTCTTTAATATAGGCATCCAAATTAAAGCCATTTGGCAATACACAAACTTGTTCGGTAGCAACCGCATCAACAAAGCGATGCAAACTCATGATTCTAATATCTTGATATTCATTCAATGTAGCAACCAAATAAGTAACCGTTCCCCTAAAAACCAATCCCAGCGGATTAACTAAAAAGGTTTTGTATTGCTCATCATACCGACCGAAATATTTAGCCTCAAATTTTTGATTATTTAACAAACACTCATAAACCACATCCAACACTTCATTATTAATACTCGGAGCAATTAATAATTGTGTTTGCGGCAATACCTTAATTTTGTCACGCCAACGCGAAATAGCGGTATTGCTCTTATCCAACACTTGCGTTGCCTTATTAAAATAGCCATTTAGATTTTGCAATGCACTGGTTGGCAGTTGATTATTCAATTGCTGTTGTGCCAGATAAAACACCAAAGCAGTATTTGATTCCATATTTGGAATTTCCAACACCGTATTTCTACCATCCAAATACCAGCAATGGGTGCCCTTAATGGTTTCGTTGGTAAGCGATGGAAAAACATCGGCCAACATATCCAAATCACGTTGAATCGTGCGATAGCTCGGCACATAACGCCCGAGGAAGTCGAGGCGGATCAGAACGCCGAAGCCGGCGAACTCTCCGAAGATGACCTTGACGGCGTGCTTGAAGGCGAAGAGGG
>CAIZCB010000203.1 GCA_903931355.1 uncultured Pseudomonadota bacterium | reverse complement strand
CTAAAGTAGCTAACAAACTGACTCAGCTTAGCGGCATGGACAATGTGTTTTTCTGCAACTCAGGCACCGAAGCCAATGAAGCTGCAATTAAATTAGCCCGTAAATTTGGCCATCAAAATGGCATTGAAAATCCGGTGATTTTAACCACCGAAAAAAGTTTTCACGGCCGCACCATGGGCGCACTCAGCGCCACCGGCAATGACAAAATCAAACAAGGTTTTGCTCCATTATTACCAGGTTTTGTCCATGTGCCTTACAACGACATTGCCGCGATTGAAACGGCTGTGTCAGCCGATAGCAACATCGTTGCCGTTTTAATCGAGCCTGTGCAAGGTGAAGGCGGGGTTAATATTCCGGCTAGCGACTATCTGAATCAAGTTCGCGAATTATGCGACCGTCATCAAATTCTGATGATGGTGGATGAAATTCAAACCGGCGTTGGTAGAACGGGCAGTTTTATGGCTTTCCAACAAAACGCTATAAAACCTGATGTTTGCACCATGGCAAAAGCCTTGGGCAACGGCGTACCCGTCGGTGCTTGTTTAGCCAGTGGCAAAGCGGCAGCGGTTTTAACTGCCGGTAATCACGGCTCAACTTTTGGCGGCAATCCGCTGGCTTGCTCAGCCGTGTTAGCGGTACTGAATACCTTGAGTGACAGCGATTTAATCGCCAATGCCAAAATCAAAGGCCAACAAATTTGCGATCAAATCGCCCAAAAAACGACTGGCAACCCACATATTAAACAGATTCGCCATTTAGGCTTAATGATAGGCGTAGAACTCGACCGCCCCTGCGGAGAGTTAGTCGGCAAAGCTTTGGCACAAGGCTTATTAATCAATGTCACCGCCGACAACACAATTCGCTTATTGCCACCCTTATTAATCGACGATCAACAAATCGTCTTTCTGACCGATACATTGTCAGCACTTATTCAAGAATTTACTCGGTAAATACCATGCAGCAACCTAGACATTTCACCAGTTTGTTGGATTTATCCAGCGATGAATTACGGACTTTGATAGCCAGAGCGATTTATCTTAAAAATCACCGTGATCCTGATTTTCAACCGCTAAAAGGTCGAGTTTTAGGGATGATTTTTGAAAAATCGTCAACCAGAACCCGTATTTCATTTGAAGCTGGCATGGCGCATTTTGGTGGTAGCGCAATCTTTTTATCACCACGCGACACTCAACTAGGTCGCGGCGAACCTTTAGAAGACAGCGCAAAAGTAATTTCCAGCATGGTCGATTGCATCATGTTAAGAACTTTCAAGCATGAAACCGTCACCACCTTCGCCCAACATTCAAGAGTGCCAGTCATTAACGGTTTGACCGACTTATTGCACCCCTGCCAATTGCTGGCTGACATGCAAACCTATTTTGAATTTCGCGGTGATATTGCTGGTAAAACCGTGGCTTGGATTGGTGATGGCAATAATATGTGCCATTCCTATATCAATGCCGCCCGCCAGTTTGATTTCAAACTCAATATCGCCTGCCCGTTTGATTACCGCCCTAACCAAGCCATTGTTGACGCTGCTGGTCATCGAGTCGCGTTTTTCAATAGCCCAGAACAAGCCGCTAAAGGT
>CAIZCB010000202.1 GCA_903931355.1 uncultured Pseudomonadota bacterium | reverse complement strand
TGACGCAAATGGTGTTGAATATGCTTAAACAATACAATGCCTTGTCATTGTTTTAATGCTTTATTTCGACATTTTTTAGTATCTGTAAATACCAATCAGACGCCAAATGACAGCCATCTTGATTTAAATAAACCATTTTTGCCTCGGCAGGTAGCGCACCACTAAAAGTTTCAACAGGAAACACAGCGGTAGCCTCATCCACTTCGTCAAACATAGCGACATATATCGAGCTGACTTTAAGCTTGAGCAGATTATCAATTTGTCGCTGGAGGAATTGACCACATCGACGCGGGATCTGATTAAGAATGGCTTTTGAGGGATTGTGTCGATTAATCATCAAATTATGCCAAGAAAAACCAGGAAAAATTACAGGTAGATAAGCCAAACCTAAACGCTTGGTTTCGATAAGATCAGGAAGCACGATATTTTTAATCAATTGATCGGCACCATAATCATCGCCAAACCGCCCTACTAGCCAAGGACTAAGCACATCGTAATTTCGATAAACCTTATCCCAGCCAATTTGCGATTTAGAATCACCACTTAAAGTTCGCCAATGAGTCGGTACGCCACCAATCAAAGTAACAGCGGGTAATGGGTTGTCAGCGTTTTTTAAATCTTGCTGTAAATTGAATACAGCGTCAGGCGAACCTGGCCTATCGGTAAAACCAAACCCCCATAACTCAAGAATCGGTTGTGTTTTATCTTTTAAATACGCAGAATTTTCAGTGACCTTAATTTCATTCACCAAATACCGCCAATCTTGGCGAATATCGTTAATAACGGTGTTTGGATTTGCACCAGAAATATCATAGACCACAAAAAAACCACGCTGGGTTGCTTGAGCAGCCAACATGACATTTTTAAGCACATTATCAGCACGGCGCTTTTGTTTAGGATCTGATAATACCGATACAAATCGCTGTAAAGCGACAGCGTCAATACCGTAATCCCGCATCCAACGAAAATGGGCTAATACAACATTGGGATTTTGAGATGAAAACAGTTTGACTGTCCCTTGTCCATCAGCTCTTGACAGCCCCGTGTCGCATAAGTCTTGAGGACTAAACGCACTCAGTTCCGGCAACATATCAACCGTCAAAAGCTCAGGCTTAGCTTGATTAATAAACCAATGCTGCCAATTTTGATTAGCTTCAAAATCATTAGGACAACCAAACCATCCCTGATAACCAACAATTAATTTTCCTTGTAATCCATCCGATTGCGCACCAGCTTCAGTTACCTGAAAAACGCTAGCAAACAAAATAATAAGAATTTGAATGTAAGAATTAATTGTCAAATTGGCTATCCAAAAATGTAATCATTTAATGCTTATAAACTACCCCACGGAAACTTCTGCTCCCAAGCCCAAGCGTTGGCAATAATGGTTTTAATATCAGAACACTGCGGCGTCCATCCCAAAATCTGATTCGCTGCCGTCGCATCTGCGACCAAAATAGCTGGATCTCCCTCGCGTCTTTCACCATAAATCACTGGGATAGTTTTACCGGTAACAGCTTCCGCTGCCTGAATAATCTGATTAACAGAAAATCCATTACCATTACCTAAATTAAAAGCCCGACTAGAATGACCTGCATTCAAATAATCAACCGCTTTAAGATGGGCATCGGCTAAATCAACAATATGAATATAATCACGGACACAAGTGCCATCATCAGTTTCATAATCTTGACCAAATACATTAATCGCTTCACGACGTCCTGAAGCCGCTTGCAAAACTAATGGGATTAAATGGGTTTCAGGCTCATGCCGTTCACCTAATAAGGCATCAGGATCTGCACCAGCGGCATTAAAATAACGTAAACAAACAGATTTCAAACCATAAGCATGATCAAAATCCTGCAATATTCGCTCGACCATCAATTTTGACTGGCCATAAGGATTAATTGGCTGTTTAGGATGGGCTTCATCAATTGGCACGTACTCAGGATTACCATAAACAGCGGCTGTCGATGAAAATACAAACTTTTTAACATCGGCAGCAACCATAGCTTGTAATAAAGTTAATGTTGCCGAAACATTATTTTCATAATATTTGGCAGGCGCAATCACCGATTCCCCAACCTGTATATAGGAAGCAAAATGGAATACGGCATCAATAGGATGATGTTGAAAAACCTGATCGAGTTCAGAACGGTTAGCAATATCAATCTGAAAAAAACTATCTGCCAATACAGCATCTCGATAACCAGTCGATAAATTATCAACCACTATCACTTGATGCCCTTGAGCCATCAAATGCTTAACCATATGGGAACCAATATAACCCGCACCACCAACTACTAAAATATCCATCCTATTCCCTATAAACTAATGATTTTTAACTAACTTATCATCAATCACAAAATGTGAAATATAAATCAAATGACTAGCATCCCCTAACAATTCAAAACCATCAGGCTCAATAAAATTAACTTCGATTTTGAAAATATTATCCATCCCTGGCAACAATATCGGCGAAATAATTCCTAAATTAATATTAGCACCAGATTCCAACCTCAGAGTTTTATATTGCACATGATTAACACTAATCGTAATTGCAAGATTGTCTTGATTGGCAGGATCAATACGCCGACCACAGACATAGAAATTGACCACACTGGCAACACCTTTAACGACAACTTCCGGCTGAGTGTTAATCAAATAACAATCATGACTGTCAATAAATCGCAAACCTTTAAATAGCGTTCTTGAAGCAATATCTTGATTAAGATCAATTCCATCAATCAATTTAGACCAACGCTGCTCTTCAATTAAAATGAAATATTCAGCCATTAGCCGAGCAGCCATCTGCGGCGATTTTAAGAACTCCTCATAAAACTCACCATCAATCAAATCATGATAACTATTGGCCTGTTGTAAACGTAACTGCCATTGTCTAGCCATTTCAATTTTCAGAACATTACGCCACTTAGCTAATAACCGACGACTGTTTTTTTCATTTTGAATACTGGCGCGATCACGGCTCAAACTGACATGATGATAAATCTTACTATTGGTAGCGATATAAGCAGATTTACCCCGTTGCTTAAGTGCCAAACAAAGATCGATATCCTCACCACCGTTAACATAGCTTTCATCAAAGCCAGATAGCGCATCAAAATCACTTTTACGAATCAGGCAACAAGCCCCTGTCACTGCAAAAACACGGCTATAAGCTGGGCTTTCTGGCGATAACACCTGAATATGTTCAAGTTTTCCAGTCGGTGTTACTTGCACACCGGCATGATCAAGTGAATGATCGACAACTTTATATTGAATATTGCCAACAATACCGGCATTAAGATAGGGATTTTCGAGAATATCCAACATTCCCTCAAGCCAGCCAGGTTCAAAAATCAAATCGTTATTAATTAAGGCAAGAATTTCACCTTTAGCTTGAGAGACAGCAATATTATTGGATTTTGCATAACCTAGATTATTAGGATTATATATTTTTTTTACAGCACAATGATTAAAACTATTTAACCACTCAACCGTAGCATCTGAAGAAGCATCGTCAATCAAAATAACTTCATAAGACAAATCTTCTGGTAATGATACAAACAATTTCGCAAGCATAGCCTTCGAATAATCAACATGATTAAACAAAGGAACTATGATGCTAAGCTTTACAGGCAATCCCAATAATCCTATAGATATTATTAAAACTATTCACCAAGCAAATCAATAAAATGTTTAGATAGACTTACTCCTTGATTACAAAGAAAATCATGATATTTCATTCTTTGCTGCATTCTTATATTGTCAAAGTTAGCTACTTTTTCATCATCCCATAGACAGGCTTTCACAAGACCATCATGATCATATTCGAGCGCAGTTTTAAGCGAGTTATTTGGCACGCCAGTTCCTTCACATAATTCTAAAGTACGAGAATCGATGGTAACGACCGTGCCTGGCACACC
>CAIZCB010000201.1 GCA_903931355.1 uncultured Pseudomonadota bacterium | reverse complement strand
ATCATTCTATTTTGAATATGATGCAGCAGATGGGATTGAATATGCCAAGAACCAATAATCCCAATCTCAGATCTAAAAACGTCGCAGCAGTTATGGTGACGGGGAATTTGGAAGCGTTTGCCCAACCTGGTCAGACTATTGATGTAACAGTGGCTTCTATAGGTACGGCTAGAAGTTTGCTCGGTGGGACTTTACTGATGACGCCACTAAAAGGTGCCGATGGTCAGATATATGCAATGGCGCAAGGTAATCTGAGCTCAAGTCATCCGCCTGTGGCTGGCACCCATTCTTCTAAAAATGCTAATAATGCTGTCAAAACACCGATGACAATTGTTGATGGTGCAACGGTTGAGCGGGCTGTCAGTAGCGAGATAGGTGAAGGTGATACGATCAATCTTGAGCTTAAAAACACTGATTTTAGTACTGCCGGCAAAGTAGTTGACGCAATCAATTTTCGCTTTGGTTTTAGTACCGCGCAAGCCAAGAACGCTAAGGTGATTAGTGTCAAAGTCCCTTTTGATCATCGTGATCGAGTTAATTTCATTGGCGAAATTGAATCATTAAATGTGTCAATTGATAGCTCGGTGCCTAAAGTGGTTGTCAATGAGCGCACCGGTTCGGTTGTAATCAATCAAGAAGTGACGCTGGATGCGTGTGCGGTCACTTATGGCAATATTTCGGTAGTCGTTAGCGACAATCCTATCCAAATAGAAACCGTGCCATCACCAAAAGCAAAATTAAAGATGTTGCAAGCAGGTGTGTTGTTGGTTGATGTAGTGAATGCTTTAAATGGTATTGGCGCGACACCACAAGATTTACTTGTGATTCTTCAGTCTATGAAAGCCGCTGGTGCTTTACATGCCGAGATCGTGGTGATTTAAGTGATTAACTCAAAACCATCAAGTAATTTAGCGATTGATGCAAATGGTTTGGGTTACTTACGTCATTTGGGCAAGCAGAATTCTAAAGAGGGCTTGAAAGAGGCATCTAAACAATTTGAGGCGCTATTTATCGATATGATGCTTCGCACTATGCGTCAGGCAACACCGAAAAGTGAGTTGTTTGATAGTCACGCGGAATCAATTTATACCTCAATCTACGATCAACAAATCAGCCAAATACTTGCTCAAAAAGGTATAGGTTTGGCTGATGTTATTTTGGCGCAATTAAATAAAGCCGATACATCTTCTCAGCAAAATCCTAATTTATTGGATGGCGCAGCGCTTCAATCAGTCAAGCAAATTGAAAATCAGATTAACCACGAAAGTTCTGTCTTTAGTGATAGTGAGCAATTTGTAAATCGTCCAATTCAAGCTAAAAATACCACTTCAGTCACGTCATTCGTAGAGACTTTGTCGCCCCATGCCTTAGTCGTTGAAAAAATGATAGGAATACCGGCGAGTTATGTACTGGGCCAAGCGGCTTTTGAAAGTGGTTGGGGGCAACACGTTATCAATATGCCTGATGGACGTTCGAGTTATAACTTTTTCGGTATCAAAGCCTCCAATGATTGGCATGGCAAGGTCGTGGAAGTTGCAACAACAGAGTACCTAGATGGGGTGCCAACAGCAGTGACTGCTCGTTTTAGAGCCTATGATTCTGAAGCCGAAGCATTTATCGATTATGCATCGTTTTTAAATAATAATCCCCGTTATAAGCAGGTAATTGCAAATAGCACTAATCCCGCTAATTTTGCACATGGTTTGCGTCTTGCTGGTTATGCGACTGATCCTGCCTATAGCCACAAGCTAATCAATATTATCAATCGGATTGAATCTATCTAATTTTTTCTTAAGTTTTAGAAAATTTAGCCGTCAATAGTCTTAACAGTAAAAACTTAACAATAACTAGGATGCTTTTATGGCTAACACTATAACAGTCGGGCTCAGTGCTTTGGTTGCAGCTCAGGCAGGTATTTCGGTCACTGGAAAAAATATAGCGAATGCCGCTTCCCCAGGTTACTCTCGAGAAAGAATCATACAAACAGAAGATGCGGTGCTGGGTGAAGGCACTAAAATCTCCGATATTCAAAGAATTTATGACCAATTTCTTGCCGGTCAAAAAATATCTGCCCAATCTTCATACAGCCATCTACAAGCGCAATACGACAAAATACAGCAAATCAATAATATGTTGAGTGATTCATCTATTGGTTTGTCATCTTACATTCAAGATTTTTTTGATAGCTTGCAAGAGGTTTCGGTTACACCCAGTGATACGCCATCAAGACAATTATTTTTGTCTAATATAGATGCATTAGTTTCAAATTTTAATCAATTCCAAAATTTTATTGATGGTATCGGTTCT
>CAIZCB010000200.1 GCA_903931355.1 uncultured Pseudomonadota bacterium | reverse complement strand
CGTATGAATGAGTTTTCATAAAACGAGACTAGAAAAACTGTAGGTTTGTTATGGATTGGCAGATCACCAATCCATAACAAGGGAAGGCTATTCAATAATTTTAAATTTAACCCGTACTTCTTGCTCAAAGCGGATGTTTCGGTTTTCCAATAACGGCGCTTTCGGCTCAACATTGGGCATAACCGCATCAGATAACATTCTAGCTGAAGCATAAACAGGAAAATCGCTACGTTGATCATCAATCAACAACGGCTTACCTAATTTAAACCCCGATTGGCTCAATAATCCCTCGGCCTTTTGTTTCGCATCCAAATACGCCAGCCCACGGACTTTGGTTTTGTTTTCGGCAGCATGGCTACTGATTAAGCCACTGATATTAAAAGCGGTTGCGCCAGCTTCAACGGTTTTTTCTCTTAAGCTATCGATTAAATCAAAACGGCCAAAATCCAAGTTGTAGTCAAGATTAAAGACGTATTGCTGTTTGTTATCGAAAATTTCAGCATCGAGATGATGATTTGAATTTGTCAGAGCCGCTTCGTCGATACCAAAACTTTTGAATACTTCTTTTAATTTTAGCCCTACTTGATAGCCTTTCGCTTCTACTTCTTTGGCTGTTTTTGAGGTTATTCGGGCGCTAATAGTTAGCGAGGCTACATCAGCTGGAACAAGCAGCTCGGCATGACCGATTACATTAATCACCGGCTCTTGGTGATGATGCTCACCGTCTTCGGCAAATACAGCATTGCTTAACAGAATAGTTAAAATCAAAAGCCATTTATAGTTAGTCATAATCATCTCATCTGAAAAATAGGCATTAACACAGCCAAACAATTTGGCGTATTGAGGTGGATTATTTGGCTTGTAGCTTAGCGGATGCTTAGGAGATAGGCTGTGCTAAGGAACCAGCACAGCGTATAAATCAATCAGAAATCAGTGCAATAAAGTGTGTTATTGCACCGATTCCAGTAACTTATTTAGCAAATGCCTTCTTAAAAAACTCCGGCATTGCCAAGCTGGCTTTGTGGATTTCGCTGTTGTAATAAACAGTTTCAAAGCCTTTGTTAGCCGCATCTTGCTCACGGAATGGCGCGAATGCTGCTTTACTGGCCATAGTCGCGCTCCACCAGCCTGATGGATAGATACATTGTGGGAAGAACACGGTTTGGTGGTGATTAAAACCGGCAACCTGCATTTCACCGCGCATTTCGGCCAAAATTTTCATGTGCAACAACGGTGATTCGCTTTGTTGAACCACGATGCCGTTTTCGGTTAAAGCGTTGAAGCAGTCTTTATAAAATTCAGCGCAGAATAGACCTTCGGCTGGACCAACAGGGTCGGTGCTATCAACGATGATGATGTCGATGCTGTTTGGCGCCGCGTCTTTAACCCATTTGATACCGTCGATGAATTTCAATTCAGCGCGTGGGTCGTTGTTTGATTCGCATAATTCTGGGAAGTAGATTTCGGCTAAACGGGTCACGCGCTCGTCGATGTCGATTTGCACAGCGCGTTCAACGCCTGGATGTTTTAACACTTCACGCAAAGTACCGCAGTCACCGCCACCGATAATTAAGACGTTTTTAGGGTTTGGATGGGTGTACAGCACTGGGTGGCTGATCATTTCATGGTAAAAGAAATTATCACGCGTAGACACCATGGTGCAGCCGTCGATGACCATCAAATTACCGAAGTGCTCAGTCTCGTAAATTTCCAAAAATTGAAACTCTGATTGTTCTTCGTGGAGTTTGTGTTTGATTTTTAACGAGAAGGCAGAGCCGTCAGATTCGAGTGGTTCACTAAACCATTGTGCGTCAAGCATGAGTAATCCTCAAAAAGTCATATAAGTTTCATCATTATACTTTAGAATTTTGCACTCTTTATGACAGTAGCCGGAGCGTTCGTGCAAACACAACAATGGTCGATTGAACAATCAAAACAACTGTATGCCATTCAGCAATGGGGTAATGGTTATTTTTCGATCAATAACAGTGGCCATGTTTGCGTTAAACCGCAAGCTAATTGCGCCACCGAAATTGATTTGTTTGATGTTGCACAAGCCTTGAAAAACAAAGGCTTAAGCTTTCCGGTACTGGTGCGTTTCACCGATATTTTGCGTGATCGGATCCAGCAATTGCAGCAAGCCTTTGACGCTGCTCGTAGCGCCCATGATTACCGAGGTCATTACACCCCAGTCTATCCAATTAAAGTCAATCAACAAGGTCATGTCGTCGAAAGCATCGTTGGTGCCGAGCATATTGGCTTAGAAGCCGGTAGCAAACCGGAATTATTAGCGATTTTGGGCTTGGCAAAACGCGGTGGCACCATTGTTTGTAATGGCTACAAAGACCGTTTGTATATCCGCATGGCGTTGATGGGGCAATTGATGGGTTTATCGGTGTTTATCGTTATCGAAAAGCCGTCTGAGCTGGAATTGATTCTCGAAGAAGCCGATAAATTAAAGGTTAAACCGTTGATTGGTTTGCGAGTGCGTTTATCAACCATCAGCGCTGGGAAATGGCAAAACAGCGGTGGTGAAAAGTCTAAATTCGGCTTACACGCCAGCGAAGTTTTGCAACTGATCGCCCGTTTAAAACAAGTCGAAATGCTGGATTGTTTGCAATTAATGCACTTTCACATGGGCTCACAAATTGCCAATATCCACGATATTAAAGTCGCGTTAAAGGAAGCTAATCAATTTTATCTGCAACTACGTCAATTGGGTGCCAATATCACCACTGTCGATGCTGGCGGCGGTTTGGGTGTTGATTATGACGGTAGCGGCTCGCGTCGCGAATGCTCGATTAACTACAGCATGGCTGAATATGCTGAAAACATTGTCCGTAGCTTTGCCGAATTTTGCGCCGAACACCAGCTCCCGCAACCCAACATCATCACCGAATCCGGTCGAGCCATCACCGCGCATCATGCGGTGTTGATTACTAATGTCACCGAAGTAGAAAGCTTACAAAGCAGTCATTCAGCAACGACTTTAATCAGCGCCAACATTACCGAAGCCTATCACAACGCCCAATTCGATATGGCCGAAGCTCGCACTCAGTTTGTTCAAGGCGATTTATCGTTGACCGAACTGGCTGATGCCGAAAAACACTATGTCGGCCTGTGCCAGCAAATTCAAAATGCGCTGAACATCAATAACCACCATCACCGCGAAATTCAGCAAGAGCTAGACGAAAAACTCGCGGATAAAGTGTTTTGCAATTTTTCCTTATTCCAATCGATGCCGGATATTTGGGGGATTGAACAGATTTTCCCGATTTTGCCAATTCATCAATTAGAACAACAACCAACCCGCCGCGCGGTGTTGCAAGATTTAACCTGTGATTCTGATGGCCGCATCGATCAATATGTCGATCACCAAAACATCAGCCACACCCTGCCCTTGCATCAAATTGATGATAACCAAGATTATTTGATTGGCTTTTTTATGGTTGGTGCTTATCAGGAAATTTTGGGCGATATGCACAATCTGTTTGGCGACACTCATTCAATTAATCTCGAATTGTCAGCTGATGGTTATCAATTCAGCGATTTCATGGCCGGTGAAAATGTCAGCGAATTGCTGGATTATGTCCACATTAACACCGAACAATTGAAAGCCGCTTATCAGCAAAAACTAGACGCCAGCGGTTTAAGCGCCGAACAAAAACACAGTTTCGCCCAAGAGCTGTTAAACGGTTTAAATGCTTATACCTATCTGGAGAAGTAAGCGATGAAGGTCGGCGTGATTGGTTTAGGGGCGATGGGCACCGGCATGGCGCGGAATTTAGCCAAAGCTGGCTTTTTAAGCGGGGTTTATAACCGCACCAGTGCCAAAGCTGATGATTTAGCCAATGAATTAACAATCACCGCTTACTCAACGATTAGCGATTTAGCAGCCCATGTTGAGCTGATTATCAGCTGTGTTTCAGCCGATGCCGATGTATTGGAAGTGGTTAACGCGATTGCCAATAGCGGCAACAGCAAGTTGATTGTGATTGATACCTCAACCGTTAGCCGCCAAACCGCACAACAAGCTGCGATACTTTTAACCGAACAGGACATTAGCTTTTTAGATGCGCCGGTTTCTGGTGGTGTCGAAGGTGCTAATAAAGGCACATTGGCGATGATGGTTGGTGGCGACATCGATGTCTTGAATCAAGTTCGCCCAGTTTTGGAAGCCATCTCCGCTCGCATTCTGCATTTAGGTGAACATGGCGCAGGCCAAGCTTGCAAAGCGGTTAACCAAATTATGGCCGCCGGTATCAATCAAGCAGTTTGTGAAGCCTTGGCTTTTGCCGATGCGCAAAATCTGGATTTAGCCAAAGTGATTGAAGTGGTATCCAGCGGCGCGGCTGGCAATTGGTTTTTGCAACATCGCGGCCATACCATGAGCCAAGACAGCTTTAATCCCGGTTTTAAATTGGCCTTACACCATAAAGATTTACTGATTTGCCAACAAATGGCACAACAAGCCGAAATCCCCAGTCCATTGACCGATAACACCTTGGCCGATTATGCGCAATTAATCCAGCAAGGCCACGGCAATGAAGATATTTCGGCGTTATTTCGATTAAAACGTAAAACTCCCCCACGAGGAATGCAATGAAAATTACAGTATTTGGCAGCGGTTATGTTGGTTTAGTCACAGGCGCTTGCCTCGCTGATGTCGGTAATCAAGTGCTGTGCATGGATGTTGATCCGCGCAAGATTGAGCAACTCCAACAAGGCATCATTCCTATTTATGAACCCGGCTTGGAAGAGATGGTGAAAGACAACCAAGCCGCCGGACGATTGCACTTCACAACTGACGTAAAACAAGCTGTCGATTTTGGTTTATTTCAATTTGTCGCGGTTGGTACTCCACCCGATGAAGACGGTTCGGCGGATTTGAAATATGTGTTGGCGGTGGCGAAAAGCATTGCCGAACACATGAGCGATTACAAAGTGGTGATTGATAAATCCACTGTGCCAGTCGGCACCGCGGATAAAGTCAAAACTGTGATTAGCCAAGTGTTAGCCGAACGCGGCGAACAATTAGAATTTGATGTAGTTTCTAACCCTGAGTTTTTAAAAGAAGGTTCGGCATTAGACGACTTTATGAAGCCCGACCGCATTATCATTGGCACCGACAATCCGAGAACCGCCGAATTACTAAAAGCCTTGTATTCACCGTTTAATCGCAGTCGTGAACGCGTGATTACCATGGATATACGCTCAGCAGAACTGACCAAATATGCCGCTAATGCGATGCTGGCGACCAAAATTAGCTTTATGAACGAGCTGGCTAATTTAGCCGAACGCTTGGGTGCGGATATTGAACAAGTGCGGCATGGCATTGGTTCTGATAGTCGGATTGGTTACAGCTTTATTTATCCTGGCTGTGGTTATGGCGGCTCTTGTTTCCCGAAAGACGTTAAAGCCTTGGAACGCACCGCTCAAGAAATGGGCTACCACGCCGAATTATTATCAGCGGTTGAAAACGTCAACGACCGCCAAAAACAGCGTTTATTCGAAAAGATCAGCGCTCATTATCCAGACGGTGTCAAAGGCAAAGTATTTGCCTTATGGGGCTTGGCGTTTAAACCGAATACCGATGATATGCGCGAAGCACCGAGTAGGGTGTTAATCGAAGCCTTAACTGCCGCCGGCGCTATCGTCCAAGCCTACGATCCCGAAGCTTTGCATGAAGCACAACGGATTTTTGGCGACAAAGCCGGTTTGGTTTTGTGTGAAAAACAAGCCGATGTTTTGAATCAGGCAGATGCTTTGGTGATCGTCACGGAATGGAAACAATTCCGTAGCCCTGATTTTGAACAATTGAGTCAACAGCTAAAAGATAAAGTGATTTTTGATGGTCGCAATATGTATGAACCGAAGGTCGTTAAGCAGGCGGGGTTGGATTATTATGCGATTGGGCGCTGATTGCCATCAATCCCGCCTGAACGCTAGTCACTAACAAGCTACATTCAATCCATTCTATCGAGTGCTGGAGTTTTCAATGAAAACCCCAGCACCTTGCCAATTTAATTTGCCGCTGGTTGTGTCTCAGGTTCTTTTTTAGCTGCTGGCTGAGCAGCTGGGGCACTTGCACTGCTTGTGCTTGGTGCGCTAGAGCTTGCT
>CAIZCB010000199.1 GCA_903931355.1 uncultured Pseudomonadota bacterium | reverse complement strand
CGATCCATTGGATTCAACCAGTCGTCAGCTTGATCCGTTAGTCATTGGTCAAGAACATTACGATGTGGCGCGTTCAGTTCAAGGTATCTTGCAACGCTACAAAGAATTGCGCGACATTATCGCGATTTTGGGTATGGACGAATTGTCTGAAGAAGATAAATTGACTGTATCAAGAGCGCGTAAAATTCAACGATTCTTGTCACAGCCTTTCTTCGTTGCTGAAGTATTTACCGGTTCACCAGGCAAATATGTTTCATTGAAACAAACTATTGCTGGTTTCAAAGGTATTATCGATGGTGATTACGACAGTCTTCCTGAGCAAGCCTTCTACATGGTCGGTACAATTGACGAAGCCGTTGAAAAAGCCAAAGGCATGTAAGCTTATTAGCACAGGAGAATTTCGAGATGGCAATGACAATTCATGTTGACATCGTCAGCGCCGAGCAAGAAGTCTATTCAGGCCTGGCGGAAATGGTATTTGCCCCTGCCGAATTAGGTGAAGTAGGTATTGCACCTCGGCACGCGCCATTAATTACCAAGCTTAAGCCTGGTGAAGTGCGAGTTAAATTAAATGATAAAGAAAGCTTGGCATATTACGTGTCAGGCGGACTTTTAGAGGTTCAACCTGATGTTGTGACTGTTTTGGCAGACACAGCGATTAGAGCAAAAGACATTGATGAGGCAGCTGCTTTGCAAGCCAAAGCCAGAGCCGAAGAAATGTTGAGCGATAAATCAGGTAAATATGATTATGCTGTTGCTCAAGCTGAATTAGCTGAAGCAGTGATGCAGTTAAGAACCTTGGAAAGACTAAGAAAACGTGGTTCGTAATTTATTACCCTCGTAAAATATAAGCCCGATGACGTTTTTCGTTATCGGGCTTTTTTGTTTAAGGAATATAGCAATGTCGATAAAAACTATTATTTTAGCAGCAGGACAAGGCACTCGGATGCGCTCAAGCCGTTCTAAAGTGTTACATGAAATTGCCAATAAAGCGTTGTTACATCACGTCTATGACACCAGTTTAGAGTTAGAAAACAACAAGGTTTTCATTATTTATGGTCATGGCGGAGAAACCGTTAAACAAACTCTGAATCATTTTGATGCAACATGGATTGAGCAAAAACAACAGCTTGGAACCGGCCACGCAGTACAACAAGCCATTCACCATGTTGAAGATGCGGATACGGTTTTAATTTTGTACGGTGATGTACCGCTATTAAAATCACAGACCTTGCAAACCCTATTGAAGGATGTCAGCTCACAATCATTAGCCTTGTTGACAGTGGTTTTAGATGATCCAACTGGATATGGTCGCATCGTTAGAAATGCTGATGGCGCTGTGACTAAAATTGTCGAACAAAAAGATGCAAATCCTAGCGAATTACTAATTAACGAAGGCAACACCGGCATTCTCGCTTGCAAAGGCAAGCAATTAATCGAATGGCTTGGCAGATTAAGTAACAACAACGCCCAGAATGAATATTACCTAACCGACATTATCGAAATGGCGGTTGCTGATGGTTTAAGCATCAAAACCACCCAAGCTAGCAGTCAGGATGAAGTCTTAGGCGTCAATAATCGCAATCAATTAGCGCATTTAGAAAGGGTTTATCAGCAACAACAAGCCTATAGTCTTATGGAAAAAGGCGTTACCTTGCGCGATCCTAATAGAATTGATGTCAGAGGTGTGTTTGCCGAGCTTGGCCAAGATATTGACGTTGATGTAAACGTAATTTTTGAAGGCGTAAACCGTATTGGTTCAAACGTCAAAATCGGTGCTAACTGCATTATTAAAAATGCCACGATAGCTGAACATGTTGAAATCTTAGCTAATAGCTTGATTGAAGATGCCGTTATTGGCGCGAATAGTCGTGTCGGCCCTTATGCCCGCCTACGCCCACAAACAGAATTAGCCGATCATGTTCATATCGGCAATTTCGTCGAAATCAAAAAATCGACGGTTGCCAGCGGCAGCAAAATCAATCATCTAAGCTACGTTGGCGACAGCGAAGTCGGTAGCAAAGTTAATATCGGCGCCGGCACGATTACCTGTAACTACGATGGCGTCAATAAATTCAAAACCATTATTGGTGATGGTGCCTTTATCGGCTCAGACAGCCAATTGGTTGCGCCGGTGGTGATTGGCAAAAATGCCACTATCGGCGCGGGTTCCACCATTACCAAAGACACGCCAGATGATCAGCTAACCCTCAGTCGAACTAAACAAGTCAGTATTGCCACTTGGCAACGTCCGGTTAAAAAGGAGAAATAAGCATGTGTGGGATTGTGGCTGGCGTTGCTCAGCGTAACGTGGTACCTATTTTGATTGAAGGCTTAAAGCGCTTGGAATATCGCGGTTACGATTCGGCGGGATTGGCGGTAATTAGTGATCAACAAATTTTTAGAAAACGTGAATTAGGTAAAGTTAAAGGATTAGAAGCTTTGATTGCTGAAGATCCAATTGAAGGCACAATCGGTATTGCTCACACTCGCTGGGCGACGCATGGCAAACCTAGCACTCGCAACGCCCATCCGCATATCAGTGTCGATAAAGTTGCTGTGGTGCATAACGGTATTATCGAGAATCACGAGCAACTGCGTTCGGAGCTAAAATCAGGCGGTTATGAATTTACTTCTGAAACTGATACCGAAGTTATCGTTCACAAAATTGCTGAACAATTAAAAACTTCTGACAGCTTATTTAGCGCAGTCAAAACCACTATCGCTAGCTTGCATGGCGCTTATGCTTTGGGTGTGGTTTACACCGAAGAACCTAATACCTTAATTGCCTGCCGCAAAGGTAGTCCGTTGGTGATTGGGGTGGGGATTGGTGAATACTTCATCGCTTCCGATATTGCCGCCCTACTGCCGGTAACACAGCGCTTTATTTTCCTCAAAGAAGGCGATATTGCGGTTATTAAAATCGACAGTTTGCAGATTTTTGATGAATCAGGCGAATTAGTTGAACGGCCTATTACCGAAAGCCAGCTTAAAGCCGACTCAGTAGACAAAGGCGAATACCGTCACTACATGCTCAAAGAAATTTACGAGCAACCTTGGGCGGTATCAGAAACATTGGAAGGCCGTTTCATTAACCATCGCCTGCAAGAAACCAGCTTTGGCCACAACGCCACTGAGATTTTTGACCAAATTAAATCAGTACTGATTTTGGCCTGTGGTACCAGTTACCATTCTGGTTTAGTCGCACGTTATTGGTTTGAAGAATTGGCGCGTGTGCCCTGCTCTATCGAAGTCGCCAGTGAATTTCGTTATCGCAACCCAGTGATTTCGCCTGATACTTTAGTCGTAACGATTTCCCAATCGGGCGAAACCGCAGATACTTTGGCAGCATTATTAGAAGCCAAACGCTTAGGCGTTAAACATTCCTTAGTGATTTGTAATGCTCCAGAAAGCTCATTGGTTAGAGAGTCGGATTTAGTGTTAATGACTCGCGCAGGCCCAGAAATTGGCGTTGCTTCAACTAAAGCTTTCACCACCCAATTAGTGGCCTTGTTAATGTTAGTGATGGCGATTGGTCGTCGTTTTTCATTATCCGATCAATTGGAACAGCAAATTGTTTCCGAACTGTTCAGCTTGCCTGGCAACATCGAAAAAGCCTTGCAACTTGATTCGTCTATCGAAACCTTGTCACAGCGTTTTGCCGACAAGCATAACGCGCTGTTTTTAGGTCGTGGCACTCATTACCCGATTGCGATGGAAGGCGCATTGAAGTTAAAGGAAATCTCCTATATTCACGCCGAAGCCTATCCGGCTGGTGAGTTGAAACACGGTCCTTTAGCCCTGATTGATGCTGAAATGCCAGTCGTTACCGTTGCCCCTAACAACAGCTTATTGGAAAAACTCAAATCCAATATCCAAGAAGTTAGTGCCCGTGGCGGTCAGTTAATTGTGTTTATGGATGAAAGCTTGGCTAATTCGGATGATGAAAATGTCACGATAGAAAAAATGCCTAGCGTTAACGAAATCATCTCACCGATTATTTACACCATCCCGCTGCAATTGCTGTCTTATCACGTTGCGGTATTGAAAGGCACTGATGTTGATCAGCCGCGTAATCTGGCTAAATCAGTGACAGTGGAGTAAGTTTTTCGGATGAATATTTCGTTTGAAATTGTGCCCAGAAGCCTAGAGGCTTTTGATCAGCAATATAGTTTTGTGCAACAGCTTGATTCGGGGATTAATACCATTAATGTCCCCGATATTCAGCGCTTTGATAGCCGTAGCTGGGAGTTGGCCACTCGCGTTGATCGCAGCCAATATCGCTTTGTGCCGCATTTTCGGGCGATTGATTTTAAAATTGGCAGCGGTGATTTATTTCGGATTATCGATGACTATCAACTTGATAGCGTGTTGCTTGTCACTGGTGATCCACCCGAAGGTTTAAAACGCGCTTATTACAACACCGATGTTGTTGATCTGATTCGTGCCGTGCGTCAGCGCTACCCTGCCCTGAATATCTACGCGGGCTTTGATCCACATCGTAGCGGTGTGCAAGATGAATGCGATTACATTCAGCGCAAAGTCGATGCCGGAGCTGGCGGTTTTTTCTCGCAGCCGTTTTACGATAGCCGGATGATAGAAATCTATGCCGAACAAATGCAAGGTTTAGAAACCTATATCGGCATTAGCCCAATCACCACAAAAGCCTCGATGAATTATTGGGAAGTGAAAAACAAAGTTAAGTTTCCCAAAAATTTTCAGCCGGATTACCAATGGAATGTCGATTTTGCTCATCAAGTGATGGCATTAGCGGCAGCCAATGACTTACATATCTATTTCATGCCGATTCGGATTGATTTAGAGCGCTATTTCCAGCAAATTCGCTTTAGCTGACCTCTCTTCTCCGTTCTCTTAATGCTTTACAATAGCGATCCGCTATCGATATACTGCGGATCGGCTATTGTTTCTATGTTGAATTTCAAACAGACAAGCAGATCAAATCAACCAATTGGTTTATAGATTGGTTGATTTGAACCAATTTCACAGTCGTTTTGTCACGAAATTGTCATCAAAAGCCTACAAAATGTTAAATATTTGTAATGGCTTAAAAATTGCTTATACAAATGATTGTCATATCAAACTCATTGAAATCTATGCATGGAAAATAATCGATTTAAAGTCTTAGCGATTGCTTTATTGCTAAGTCTATTCAGCAGCGTTGATGCTTATGCCCAAGATTTAGAAATTGCCTTAGACGATGCTCTAGCGATTTTTTATCAACGAAATCTGGATTTGATTGCCGCCCAATACAACATCGACCAAGCCCAAGCCGAAGCAATCAGTGCCGGTGCAATTCCTAATCCAACCTTGGGTGTGCAAATTGCTGAAATCAGCAGTAAACCCAATATGGGTGCTGCCGCTGCAGGTTGTAATCATGATCCCAATACTTCATGCGGGGTTGCCGAAATTTATTCATTCAGCCAATTGATTGAAGTCGCCGGTAAGCGCGGCTTGCGTATTGAAAGCAGTGGTTTTGCAACCCAAGCGGCAGAAAGTGATTTTCGCGATGCTTTGCGTATTTTTAGCAATCTAGTCAGCGATGCCTATTACGATTTGTTGTTAATGCAAAAAAACCGCTGGCTGGCGGCAGAAATTTTCCAACATTATCAACAACTCACCAGCGCCAACCAATTACGCCTAAAAAGTGGCGATATTGCCGAGTCGGATTTTTTACGGGTAAAAATGGAAGCCACTCGTGCAGAGTCAGAATTGGATAATGCTCAAGCCGCAGTCGAACAAGCGCAAGCCAAATTAGCAATGATTTTGCGTTGGCCGGATAACAGTCTGAAGTATGTCGCCAAAGAACAATGGCCGACTGTCAAAGAGATAGGCCAGCAACAAAGCAAACAGCAATTGATCGAATTGGCTTTACAAAAACGCCCCGATCTACAGGCCGATAAACAACGTGCTGAGCAAGCTGATAAACAATTAGAACTGGCGCGACGCCTGAAATATCCAGACGTTACCGTCAATGCCGGCTATGCCCGCGATCCTAGTAATAATGCCCTTAACTCGTTCTTTGTTGGCGTCAACGTGCCGGTACCGGTGTTTTATCAATACCAAGGAGAATCCGACAAAGCGGCGGTGGCTTTAAATCAAAACCGGTTAGCGGTTGAACAAACTGAATTAAATATCCGTACTGAAGTGGTCGGTGCTTTAGCAACTTGGCAAAGTGCTGACAAAATTCTAAAACGCTTCAATGAAGGTTTATTAGACGACGCGCAAGCGGTTAGAAAGAGCGCTGAATTAGCCTATAGCAAAGGTGCAACCAGTGTTTTAGATTTCATCGAAGCCCAGCGTAGCTATAAAAACATCATGCGTGATTATTACGCGGCAATGATTAATCGCACTAACGCTTATTACGATTTAGCCAAATCATTAGCGGTCGAGCTAAATGCGCCACCAGCCAAGCAGTAACCCTGCCCCTGAAAATTCAAGAGAATCAACTGTGCCGAACATTAATAACAATAAAAACTGGCATCGCCAGTGCTTAATTGGAATGGTTTTGACTTTGTTGTTAACAGCCTGCAATGGTGCTGGTGAAGCGTTGCCGCCAGTCGAAAAAGTCAGCAAAGTGGCTGGCGAAGTGACTATCGCCCCAGATTCACCGAAAAAAGCCTATATCAAAACCCGTGACTTGCAGTTAAGTCAGCATCCGTTATTGGAGCCATTGGCTGGAAAAATCAGTTACAACGAAAGCTTAACTTCCAGAATCAGCTCGCCAGTTGCCGGTCGGGTGATTGGTACGCCGATTGCGCTAGGCACAACTGTGAAAGCCGGTTCCAGTTTATTAGAACTAGACAGCCCCGATGTCGCTGATGTTGAAGCCGATTTCGCCAAAGCCCAAGCCGATTTAACTTTAGCGAGTCACGCTTATCAACGCCAACAAGAACTTTATGCCGGTAAAGCGGTTGCTCACAAAGAACTGGAGCAAGCGCAAGATGATTTGAGCCGCGCTCGTAGCGAATTGCAACGCGCTCAAGACCGTTTGAAAAATCTGCAACTTAACGGCAAACAAGCCGATGGCCACTTTACTTTACACGCCACTTTGCCGGGTGTAGTGGTTGAGCGTAATGTCAATCCAGGTATGGAAATCCGTCCAGAGATAGCCGAACCGCTATTTGTGGTGTCCGACATAAAAAAACTGACGGTGTTGATGGAAGTGTTTGAGGTCAATCTCGGCAAAATCCGTTTAGGCCAAAAACTGTCAATTAGCGTTCCCGCTTATCCAAAACAAACCTTCCCGGCGACAGTCGAATATATCGGTCAAGTTTTGGACGAAAAAACCCGCACCGTACAAGTCCGTTGTGAATTGCCTAATCCTGATGGTCGCTTATTACCGGGCATGTACGCGACGATTAATGTCGAAAGTGCGCCTGACGAGCAAGCCATTGTGATTCCCTTAACCGCGGTATTTACCGAAGGCGATGCTGATTTTGTGTTTGTGGCGGTGGCGGAAAATCATTACAAACAAAAGCCAGTTGAGCTGGGGTTGCGTTTAAAAAACACGGCGGTGGTCAGTAGTGGCTTACAAGCCGGTGAGCAATTAGTCACCGAAGGTGCGTTGATGTTACGTGCCGAAGAAGAAGTCGAACCCGAAACGCATTAAAGGAATACAACATGATCGAACGTATCATTGCCTTTTGCCTTCAGCAACGGCTGATGGTGATTGGCGCCACTTTAGTGATTGCGGTGTCGGGCATCATTGCTTTTGAAAACCTGCCAGTACAAGCCTTTCCCGATGTACAAAATGTGTTTGTGCAAGTGGTTACCCAATATCCTGGACAAGCGCCTGAAGAAGTCGAAAAACAAGTGTCATTGCCGATTGAGCGGGTGATGAACGGCTTGCCGCATTTGATGAATATGCGCTCGGTATCGATTTTTGGCTTGTCGGTGGTGACTTTAACTTTCGACGACAGCGCCGAAGATTATTTCTCAAGGCAGCAAGTTTTAGAGCGGCTGCAAAATGCCGAAATTCCCACCGATACCAAGCCGCAACTGGGGCCTTTATCGACTGGTGTTGGTGAGATTTTGCGTTACACGATTGATGCCAAACACCTACCGCTAGTTGAACAACGGGCTTTACAAGACTGGGTGATTGAACCGCGTTTACGTTCGGTGCAAGGCGTAGCCGATGTGGTTTCCTATGGCGGTGGCGTTAAAGAATACAAAGTATTGGCTAAACCCGACCGACTGAAAAACTATCGCATCGCCTTGAATCAGGTCTTTGATGCAATTGCCGCTAACAATACCAATACCGGTGGCGGTTATATCGAACATGGCGACGAAGCGTTGGTCGTCCGTGGTGTAGGTTTATTAAAATCAGCCGATGAAATTGGCGAGATTGTGGTGACCACTTACGATGGTGTGCCAGTGCGAATTAAAGATGTCGCCGAGGTTAGCATTGGCCCACAACCGAGAACCGGTATCGTCGGTTTGAATCAGCGTGATGATGTTGTGGAAGGCATTGTGTTGCTGATTAAAGGTCGCGATGCAGTGAATGTGCTGGGTGGGGTAAAAGAAAAAATCCAAGAACTGAACGAGTTTGGTTTACCGCCCGGTGTCAAAATCACGCCATTTTATGACCGTACTGAATTAGTCGGTCACACCATACACACCGTTGAACACAATATGATTGAAGGCGCGGTGCTGATTCTGATTATCTTATTGGTATTTTTACAGCGCTTTTTAGCAGCGTTTTTGGTGACGCTGATTATTCCTTTATCGCTGCTATTCGCCTTTATTTTGGTCGATTTGGGTGGTATTTCTGCCAATTTGATTTCATTAGGCGCGATTGATTTTGGGATTATTGTTGATAGCGCGGTGGTGTTAGTCGAAGCGGTGATGGTGCAAATTACACTGGATTTACAGCGTAATGCCGACATCCGCCATTTACGCCAATCCTTGCTCAGTACCGCTACCGAAATGGGGCGGCCTATTCTGTTTTCAAAAGCGATTATCATCATCGCCTTTTTACCGATTTTCACTTTCCAGCGCGTCGAAGCCAAAATCTTTTCACCGATGGCTTATACCTTGAGTTTCGCTTTGGTGGCGTCGATGCTGTTCAGTCTGACTTTTGTACCAGCGATGCTGACCTATTTATTAGGCCCGAAAATCGCCGAGCGGCATAATCCTTTAGTCGATGCTATGGAGCGCCATTACCGACGGATTTTGGAATGGGTGTTAAGACATGCTCGCGCGGTGTTTATTGGCGCGGTGTCGGCGTTGGTG
>CAIZCB010000198.1 GCA_903931355.1 uncultured Pseudomonadota bacterium | reverse complement strand
GATCAAAATGAATAAATCTCAGCCGCACTGGCATAGCTTAGACATTGATCAACTTTTAATCACCTTCAAGACCGACCTAAACAGCGGCTTGAATGATGAGCAAGTTAAACAAGGTTTGGAGAAATTCGGGTCAAATCGACTGACGGTTAAACATGGCAAATCGAAATGGGCGTTACTAGCTTCCCAATTTAACCAGCCCTTGGTTTACATTTTATTAATTTCAGCAGTCGTTACCGCCAGCTTGCAAGAATGGGTCGATGCTGGGGTGATTTTTGGCGTGGTGTTAATCAATGCTTTGATTGGCTTTGTCCAAGAAGCTAATGCCCTAAAAGCAATTGATGCTTTAAGCCACAGCCTGAACAAAACCGCCACCGTGTTACGCAACGGCCAAAAACGCCTGATTGCCAGCAGTGAATTAGTGCCCGGTGACTTAGTGTTTTTACAATCTGGCGACAAAGTCCCTGCCGATTTACGCTTAATCCAATGCCGCAATTTACGCATTGATGAATCGATATTAACCGGCGAATCGGTCGCGGTAGAAAAACAACTCACCAATCTAGCGAAAGACACCGTGTTAGCGGAACGCAGCAATATGGCGTTTGCTTCCAGTTTAGTCACATACGGTACAGGGCTTGGCATCGTGGTTGCCACTGGCGACCTCAGCGAAATTGGTTTGATTAATCGTTTAATTGCCAGCGTTGATGATTTAGAAACCCCGCTAACCCGCAAAATCAGCCAATTCTCGCAATGGTTGTTATGGATTATTGTCGGCTGTGCATTGTTGACCTTTGCGGTCGGAGTTTGGCGCGGTGAAACTTTATTAGCTATGTTTATGGCTTCGGTGGCATTGGCGGTTGGGGCGATACCCGAAGGTTTACCGGCGGCGATGACCATCACCCTAGCAATTGGGGTTTCGCGAATGGCGAAACGCAACGCCATTATTCGCAAGTTACCGGCAGTAGAAACCTTGGGCAGCACCACGGTGATTTGTTCCGATAAAACCGGCACCTTGACCCAAAATCAAATGACTGTACAAGCGATTTACGTTGGCGGCAGTTTATTTGCGGTTAGTGGCAGCGGCTACACCCCGGAAGGTGAATTCAGCCAAAGCCAACAAACCATCAATCCTCAAGCTTATCCGGCCTTAATCGAATGCTTAAAAGCCGGTTTGCTGTGCAATGACGCCCGATTATTAAGCGACCATCAACAATGGCAAATCGAAGGCGATCCTACCGAAGCGGCGTTATTGGTCGCCGCCCACAAAGCCGGTTTGCATCAAATCCCAACCGGCCAAAATCAGCCACGCCTCGATGCGATTCCTTTTGAATCTGAGCATCAATTTATGGCAACTTTGAATCGTAATACTGACTCACAATTACGGCATATTTATCTAAAAGGCTCGTTAGAAACTGTGCTGGAACGCTGCGAAACTGCTTTTGATAGCCAGTTGCAAACCGTCGCTTTGGATAAAGCGGCATTGCATCAACAACTTGAAAAATTAGCGGAACAAGGCTTAAGAGTATTAGCCTTTGCGCGAATTGAACACAGCGACGACAAGGTTCAACATCATGAAATCGGCAGCGGCATGGTGTTTCTAGGCTTACAAGCCATGATAGACCCGCCACGCCCCGAAGCGGCCAAATCGATTGCCGCCTGCTACAAAGCGGGGATCACCGTGAAAATGATCACCGGCGACCATCCGATCACCGCCTTAGCGATTGCCAAGCAATTAGGCATGAAACAAGTTGAGAAAGTCATCAGCGGCGTCGAGCTAGAACAAGCCAATCACCATGACTATGTCAATTTAGTCCGCAATTGCGATGTGTTTGCTCGCATAGCCCCAGAGCAAAAACTGCAATTAGTGAAAACTTTGCAAGCTCAAGGCCATATCGTCGCCATGACCGGTGACGGTGTTAATGATGCACCAGCCTTGCGACAAGCCAATATCGGCGTGGCAATGGGCATGTGTGGCACCGATGTAGCCAAAGAAGCAGCGGCAATGGTGTTAACTGACGATCATTTTGCCACCATCGAAGCCGCTATCGAAGAAGGCCGTGGCGTGTTTGATAATTTAGTCAAATTCATCGCCTGGACGCTGCCGACTAATTTAGGTGAGGGCTTAGTGATTACCGCCGCCGTGGTTGCCAATGTCGCACTACCCATCACGCCGCTGCAAATTCTCTGGATCAATATGACCACCGCTGTCTTGTTGGGCTTAATGCTGTCATTTGAACCCAAAGAGCCGGATTTGATGCAACGTAAACCGCGTAATCCTAAGCAAGCAATTTTGACTCGCCATTTAGGATTTCGGATTATCTTGGTCGGTTTGTTGTTATTAGCCGGCGCTTTCGGTTTGTTTCAATGGGAATTGATGCATGGCGAATCGCTACAAGCGGCGCGAACTGTGGCGGTGAATGTGTTTGTATTTGGGCAATTGATGTATTTATTTAACTGCCGCTCATTACGTTATTCGATGTTTTATGTCGGTGTGTTTTCCAATCCTAAACTGCTATTTGGCGTAGTTTGCATGAGCGTATTGCAACTGCTGTTTACCTATTGGCAACCAATGCAAATTGCCTTTGATACTGCGCCAATTGGCGTTGAAGAATGGTTATTAATTAGCGTGGTAAGCTTGTCGATATACAGCATTATCGGTTTAGAAAAACTGATTCTTAGACAATTTAATCGCTAACAGGAGTCGCCAAAATGGACGGAAAACCACCTTACCCACCTTTCACAATAGAAACCGCCATCCTTAAAGTCAGAATGGCAGAAGATGCTTGGAATAGCCGTGACCCAGACCGTGTAGTTCAAGTGTATACCGAAGATAGCCAATGGCGTAACCGTGCCGAATTTCCACGTGGCCGCGAGCAAGTTCGGGCATTTTTACAACGCAAATGGGCTACTGAATTGGATTACCGTTTAATCAAAGAATTGTGGGCGACCGACGGCAACCGGATTGCGGTTCGGTTTGCT
>CAIZCB010000197.1 GCA_903931355.1 uncultured Pseudomonadota bacterium | reverse complement strand
TAAAGACTTTAAGCCAATTTCTGATGTTGGGGTGCCGTTGGAAGTGTTGGTGCTAACTCACACCATTAACGAGCTATTGCAAAGGCTGGGAGCCACGCTGATTGCTCAGCAACGATTTATCGAAAATGCCGCTCATCAATTGCGGACACCTTTGGCGGGTTTGAAGGTGCAAGCCGAGCGAGCGCTTGCTCATGATGATCCGCAAGCTATGAAGCTGGCGCTAACTCAAATCAAGAACTCTGCTGACAGGGTTGCGCATCTTAGTACTCAATTACTGACCTTAGCTAAATCCGAATCGGCTTCGCAAACTTTGCCTGATTTTAAGTTAATCGATTTAACCGCTTTAGTTCGTCAGACCTGTATTGACTGGGTGCCGATAGCGCTGGAACGGAATATCGATCTAGGGTTTGAGACTAGTAAACCTTTGATTGAAGTGCGAGGTGATGAGGTTTTGCTGCGCGAGTTGCTGAGTAATCTGCTTGATAACGCGATTTGTTATGGAAAATCCGGTGGTCATATTAGTGTAAAAATTCACGGTTATACTCATTTCTCGCTTAGTGTTGAGGATGATGGCCCTGGCATTGCTGTTGATGAGCAAGAAAAAATTTTTGAGCGCTTTTATCGTATTCAAGGCAGTCCCGGCGAAGGTTGTGGTTTGGGATTGGCGATTGTCAAAGAAATTGCTGATTTACATTCAGCGACAATCAAAATTGAGCAGGTGAGTACATTGAATGGTGGGCTACGGATTTTGCTTGATTTTGGTACTGGTTAATCCTGATTAGTCTTATAACCCTGTCTTTTTTCTCCTCTTCCAAAGCCAACAAACAGTATTTTGTTGGTTATCACAAAGCCCTAATTCGGTATTGAAAGGTTTATGTAAGCTTTAAACGCTACCATGTTTGGGCGGGCGAATTGATCGCTTGTTTGATGAGTTATCAGATTAATAGTTGAAGCTGATGTTG
This sequence comes from uncultured Pseudomonadota bacterium, assembly GCA_903931355.1. Classification (GTDB taxonomy): domain Bacteria; phylum Pseudomonadota; class Gammaproteobacteria; order Methylococcales; family Methylomonadaceae; genus Methylomonas. The sequence goes on along the minus strand of CAIZCB010000197.1, from coordinate 3,896 downwards.
TTTTTGCTATATGGTATTGATTCGACATTATTCATTAAAACTACAATTATAACTTGCTGCTTAAAGGGGTTTTTATGCACACACCTTCGAAATTACTACTAGAGAATAAAGCTTGGTCGCAAGACATTATCGCTCGTGATCCCAATTATTTTATTGAGTTGGCTAAAGAGCAGTGCCCTGATTTTTTGTGGATTGGTTGTGCGGATAGCCGAGTACCTGCTGAAACGGTAGTGAATGCTCAGCCGGGTGAAATTTTTGTTCATCGCAATATCGCTAATCAAGTGATTACCACTGACTTTAATTGCTTGAGTGTTTTGCAATATGCGATTTCGGTTTTAAAAGTAAAGCATGTGATTGTTTGTGGTCATTATGGTTGTGGTGGTGTGATGGCAGCGATGCAGCCGCAAAGTGCGGATTTGTTGATTGCTAATAAGTGGTTATTACATATTAAAGATGTCTATCGCTTGCATCAGGAAGAATTGGAATCGATTGATCCGCTGAAAAAAGTTGATCGCTTGGTTGAATTGAATATTGTTGAACAGGTTTATCGTTTGGCGCATACCTCTATCATTCAATCGGCTTGGAAACATGGGCATAAACCTTCTATTCATGGCTGGGTTTACGGTTTGAATGATGGTTTGATTAACGAATTGATTAAGCTGGATCACAACACTCAAATCAATCCCATTTATCGCTATGCGGATTAATGTTTTGTTACAGGGATTAACAAATGAAAACAGAACTTGATTTTTATCTTAGTCGTTTACGTTACGACTTACCCGCCAGTATTGTGGTGTTTTTGGTGGCTTTGCCCTTGTGTTTGGGGATTGCTTTGGCTTCTGGTGCGCCGTTGTTTTCAGGGATTATTGCCGGTTTAGTTGGTGGCGTGATTGTTGCTTGGGCCAGTGGTTCACAATTAAGTGTGTCAGGGCCGGCGGCCGGTTTAACCGTGATTGTGTTCAATGGAATTGAAGCCTTGGGTGGTTTTGGCGGCTTTTTATTGAGCTTGCTGATTGCGGGTGGTTTACAAATTATTTTGGGTTTTTTAAGAGCCGGTTTAATTGGTGCGTTTTTTCCAGCGGCGGTGATTAAAGGCATGTTGGCAGCGATTGGTTTAATTTTGCTTATTAAGCAAACCCCACATGCTACTGGTTATGACGCTAGTTATGACGGTGACGAAAGCTATATGCAAGAAACGGCGGGTTCCAGTTTTTTTGAGTTATTTCAATCGATTGAAGCGATTACCCCCGGTGTTACCTTAGTGAGTGTTGTGGCCTTGTTAATTTTGATTATTTGGGAAATGCCAATAATTAAGCGGGTTGCTGTGCTGCGGTTGATTCCTGGGCCTTTGTTAGCGGTGATCTGGGGGATTAGCTATAACAGTTTGGCGTTGAAATTCATACCAGAGTGGGTGATTGGCGCTCAACATCTGGTGAGTTTGCCGGAGTTAGGTAGTGCAGGAGCCTTCATTGAGCAATTGCGCTTGCCGGATTTTAGTTATCTGACTAATTCCAAGGTGTATAGCGTTGCTACGACTTTGGCGATTATTGCCAGTTTAGAAACCTTATTAAGTGTTGAAGCGGTTGATAAACTCGACCCGCATAAACGAATTTCGCCAACCAATCGAGAATTAAAAGCCCAAGGTTTAGGCAATATGATTAGCGCTTTAATGGGTGGATTACCGATTACAGCGGTGATTGTTCGTAGCTCGGCCAATATTAACGCCGGTGGTCAAACTCGAATCGCCTGTTTTTTTCACGGGGTTTTATTGCTGGTTAGTGTGTTGTTTTTTGCCGAGTTTTTAAACACGATTCCTTTAGCGTGTTTAGCGGCTATTTTGTTGCAAACCGGCTATAAATTGGCAAAACCGAGCTTATTTTTAGAGTTTTATCGCAAAGGCTGGAATCAGTTTTTGCCATTTGCAATTACCGTCTCAGCGATTTTAATCACTGATTTATTACAAGGGATTGCGATTGGCATGGCTTGTGGTTTCTTTTTTGTTTTAAAAGCCAATTACCATCAAGCCATTACCTTGGTTCAACATGGTCAGCATTATTTGTTACGGTTACATAAAGATGTGTCGTTTTTGAATAAAGCTTTATTACGGCAGTCACTAAACAAGGTGCCTAATGATAGTCAGTTGATTATTGACGGGGTTAAAGCGCAATTTATCGACCATGATATTTTAGAAACCATTGCTGATTTTATTTCATCAGCAGCGGATCGAAATATTACTGTCGAGTTAAGCGGCTTGGAATTGAACGGAATTAGTCTCTCTTCAGGGCATTAAGGCCTTAATCACAGCCTTAATTTGGATTTCCTGCCTTTCAATATCCGCACACAACTCAAACTGTGCTTTAGCGCGTTGTAAATTGTGTTGCGGATGTTGGATTTTGAAATAGCGGTTACCTTGCAAATAATCGTTGAAAAACCGCAAACCCAGTTCAAATGGAATCAACCAAATCGCCGCGTATAAATAGTCATAATCGGCGTTGCTGAAAAAACTGCCAGCTTCTTGTAAATAGCTGGTCAAAATAATCTGACAACGGGCTAAATCAAATTGATTGCTGTCGGTTAAATGGCAGCAAGAGCGCAGGCAATCGCCAATGTCGTAATGCACCAAGCCAGGTTTCACCGTGTCGAGATCAATCAAACTAATGATGGTTTGACTGTTGGGTTGGAATAAAAAATTGTTCAGTTTCGGGTCGCCGTGTATTACCCGTTCGACTAATTCACCGCGCTGTTTGGCGTCTTCTAAAATCGACAGTTGGTCGGCTTGGCTGGCGATAAAGTCACGACAAAATCTAAATTCTGGGTCATTTTCAACGCTGAGTGGCTGATTGATGACGGCTTGATATTGCTGAAAATATTGCGGGGTAATGTGAAAACCGGGCAGGGTGTCGAGTAGGTGTTCGGTGGCTAAGTTGCTGCATAAGCGATGAAAATGCGCCAAGGCAAAACCAACTTGCGCAGCTTCGTCATCGTTGCTGAGTTGCTCGCGGCTTTCGGCTGGGCTGATCAGTTCTAGGCCGCGCCAGACTTGTTGCTGGTTGTCGCGGTAGAAAGCTTGTTGGGCATTGCTTAATAAGACCGCCGGAAATTGCAGTTTTGATGCTTGTTTGGCTAAATGTTGGCTAAGCTGTTGCAGGTTTTCCATCACTTGTTCAGGCGCGGGGAAAACCTGTTGATTGATACGCTGTAACACAAACGATTGGCCGCTGGTGCTGACCAAAAAGGTGTCATTGATTAAGCCATTGCCGAGCGACTCAATGCTGAGAATGGTTTGTTGTTGGGCAAATTGTTCGGCAATTGCGTGTAATTGGGCAGTCATTAGACGCTGAGTTGTTGCTGTAATAAACGCAGGGCTTGGCCGCGATGGCTTAAAGCGTTTTTCAGTTCTGGCGCTAGTTGCGCCGAGCTGCATTGATGTTCTGCCACCCAAAATACCGGATCATAACCAAAGCCGTTTTCGCCAACCGCATGAACGAGAATCAGCCCTTCCCAAACCCCTTGAGCAATAATCGGGGTTGGGTCTTCAGCGTTACGTAAATACACCATCACGCAAATAAACCGCGCGGTGCGCTGTGCCAATGGCACGTCTTGTAATTCGACTAATAGCTTGTCCAAATTTGTTTGGTCATTGGCGCCAACACCGGCATAACGCGCCGAAATCACTCCCGGCGCACCGTTTAGCGCGTCAACCACTAAGCCAGAATCATCAGCAATCGCAGCGCGTTGACAATGTAAGGCAGCGTTGCGGGCTTTGATAATCGCGTTTTCGACAAAAGTGGAGCCGGTTTCTTCCGGCTCGACGACATTGAATTGCGATTGCGGCAAGATTTTGTCGTTTTGCAAAATCGCTTGAATCTCGCGGATTTTGCCAAGATTGCCGCTGG